>QILI01000060.1 GCA_003233305.1 Mizugakiibacter sp. | reverse complement strand
AGCGGGAGCCGTGCAGGCGGTTCGGCAGGGGGTACAACAGTTCCGGCGTACACTTCGGCATGTCGCGACCTATCGCCAGGTGTGGATGTTTCTGATTGCCTACTGGTTGTATATCGACGGGGTCAACACGGTGATCCAGATGGCCGTGGATTATGGCAAAGCCATTGGCCTGTCCACCTCGACCATGATTATGGCGGTCTTGCTGGTGCAGTTTATCGGTATGCCAGCGGCTCTGGCCTTCGGTCGCATCGGTGAGCGTATCGGTCCCAGGCGCGGCATCCTGATCGGTCTGGCGATCTATATCGGGGTGTCGGTATATGCTACGCAAATCCACAGTGCCTGGCAGTTTTATGTCATGGCGGCCGCCGTGGGCCTGGTCCAGGGAGGGGTGCAGCTGTTGTCGCGGGCCTTGTACGCACGCTTGGTACCTAAGGAACGGGCTGGTGAGTTTTTTGGTTTCTATAACATGTTGGGTGAATTTGCAGCCATTCTCGGGCCGTTGTTGATTGGCTTCACCAGCTATCTCACCCGTGATCCTAGACTGTCAATTCTTTCAGTGATTGTGTTGTTTGTCCTCGGTGGCATTTTACTCTTGCACGTTGATGCCCAGACTGGCTCGGTACAGGGCCAGGGCGGTTGATCGGCTACATCGGTACTGGCCAGACCTCTGTCTGGATGTCGGACTTGGTCGGTGGTGCTCTCAACTTTGTCCAGAAAGCGGTAGGATTTCGGGTGCGGATTCTTCCTGTATGACCCGATCTACCAGCAATTTTAGATAACGGTCACGAAGCTCGCGGTATGGGTGATCATTGATACCGCCGGAATGGAGCAAGGCCGCCTGCATGGCTTGTTGGGTCTGCCCCAATGGCTGCTTTTGCAGATTCTCATGTTGCAGCCAGACCAGACTGGCGCTGGGCAGCAGGGCGATTTGTCGAACCATGTCTGGCCACACTTGGAAACTGGACAACCTTTGCCCCCGTTTTAATTCGCTCGCCAAGGCCCCCAGTGCGGTACGGGGATGCTTTGGATCAAGATGATAGGGCAGATGCAGCTTCGCCCAACTGAGCAAGTGTTCCGGCAGCATGGGTCGGGCGATGGCATAGCCCTGTCCGAGATCTGCTCCCAGGATGGCAGCCGCCTCGATCAGGCCCGGGGTCTCCAATCCTTCGACCACCACCCGAGCTTCTGCTTCCTGGGCCAGATTGGTCAGATGGGTGATGAAGCCCAGTACCCGTAGTGGGTGCCGGGCAGCATCCCGGACTAGGTTTTGATCGATTTTCACGGTATCGAACGGTACATTCCGCAGTCGATTGAGGCCGGAATAGGCTTCCCCAAGATCGTCTTGGGCAAGATGCACCCCCAGTGCTTTCCATGAGGTAAGGATAGCATCCAGCTGGTCGGAGTTCTTAAACGTGTCGGTCTCGAGAACTTCCAGGCTTAGGATGTGCCCTTCCGGTAGTGGATGGCTGTCCAGAAGCTTTTGTACGACTTGTTGGTAACGATAATCGTCGAGAGCATGGCCGGGAAGATTCAGGCCGATGCTGAGCTGTGGGTGGGCAGCATGCCAGTGTGAAGACCAGGCGAGGGTCTGGGTAAGTCCCTTCTCGAATAGCAGCAACAGCTCATCGCGGCTGAATACCGTCAGGAACTCAGCCGGGGTCAGGTATTGGTCGCCATCCTTGAGCCGGGCCAGCGTTTCGATACCCGCAAGGGTACCCTTGCGCAGGCTGAGCACAGGCTGCGCGTACATCACCAGGCCATCCCCGGCAAGCAGTTGACGAACCCGGCGCCGATGCAGCACGTTATAAACCTTCGGAGTCTGACGTTGTTCATGCAGCCGGCTGTAGCCCAGAGCGAGTATCTGTTGCAGGTGCTGTAAAAAGGCGTGCTGGCTGTTTGAGGTAAACCCGCCCGGAAAGGCTGAGTACAACTGCAGCAGGGCAATGTTGGTGTTGCGTACACGAATCGGCAACACCGCCTGGGCACGGATCCTCAAGTGAGCCGCCAGCGTCCGCCATGGCAGTACGCGTGTATCGGTCTGGTAGTTACGGACATTCTGGATTTTACCCGTGGCCCAGGCCTGGCTGCTTGGGCCACGACCGGATGAGGTGGTAGGTTCGACCCGGATGGGGGGGGCCGATCCGGCTTCCACCTCCTTCAGATAGTTCAGGAATGGCTCACCCGACACTGCCTCGAACTGCAAATTACCGTATTCGTCCGGTCGGGCAATGGCGGCGCTGCAGATTTCATCGAGCCCTTGTAGGTTTTTCACCACGTCTTCAATAAGTTCGGAAAAACTTCTGGCCCGCCAGGCGGACTCAGCAATTTTGGCCAGGGCCAGGTCCCGCTGTTGCTGAATATCCGTATAGCCTTTCAGTTCTACTTCGATTTCTACCGCTAGGCGTCGGTCCAAGATGGGTTCTATTTCCCGAAATGATAGGGATTGATGGCGGAAGGTATCCTTGAGTACCTGCATCCAGGTTTGGTAACTCTGAATCAGCAGGTTGCTCTCCAGACTGCAACAGGCATGAATTCTGCCCAGTCGGTAGCCGGTTTCCCGGTGCGCAGTTTCTTCAAGATCTGCTTGGCATATCAGGCATAAATGCTCTGCCTGCTTACGCTCTAATTGGGCTTGTTCCGATGGGGTCAGGGCATTGATCAGCGTCGCGTTCCCAGGCTCATCCATAAGGCGTAAGGTGAAGTCGTGGATAAACATTGTGGCGACCGATGCCAGATTCTCCTGCAGTGGTGCCAGGACTGCAGCAATATTGGGTCCGTAAGTCGGCGCGAAGAAACGGTGTGAAGCCCCGCTGGTTTCAGGATTGGTCTCGTTCGGGAGGGGCTGTTGCTCATCGGCTATCGTCCACCAATGTTGGCGGTTGTCCTTATGCAGCTTGGCCAGATAGAGGGCTTGGTCGGCCTTGCGCAACAGCGCACCAGCACTGCTAGTGGTTTGTTTGCCCGGATAAATGGCTATCCCCATGCTGACACGGAGAGTGAGGGTGACCCCATCGGCTGCAAGGGGTCTGGCAATGGCTGCACCCAGTCGCTCAAGCATCGGTTCGAGATTGCGGGGGGAATCCAGATCCTCCATTAAAACCACGAACTCATCTCCACCAAAGCGAGCCAGGGCGTCGGTTTCTCGTAAGGTTTGTTGCATGCGCTGAGCAAAGGTTTTCAGTACGGCATCCCCGACAAGATGGCCGTAATGATCATTGATCATCTTGAAATCATCCAGATCCAGGATTCCCAATGCAACCAGTTTGCCGCGTCGCCGAGCATGGGGGATAGCCTGTTCGAGCCGAGCCTCCAGGGCGCGACGGTTTTGCAAACCGGTGAGTGAATCGGTGAGTGAGAGGGTCTCGAGCTGGCGAGCTTGGGCTTGCAAGATCTGGCCTTGCTTTTCAAGATCGCTGGCCAGCCTGGATTTTTCGTGAGCAAGTCGCAGACTGGATAACAGGTCGCCACGGATGCGTGCCCCGAAACGCAGGCTGAAAACGAAGAAGACGATCAGGGCTACACCCAGTAGCAGGTGATTGGGGACGACCTTGGAAAAGAAGAAATAGGCGATGAGTGGCCAGGTGGAGGGAATCAGAAATGCCGTGGCCACCAGGGCGCTGGGAGCCCCTGAGATAATACTGCCGGCAGCGACTCCGATTATCATTATCATCAGGAAGAACTGCATGCCGATGGTTAGACTGGGCATGAACCATACTAATGCCCCCCACATTGCCCCCCCCAGGAAAGCACCTAATACGTAGTACCACTCCCAGGATTTGGGCTCGAACGACTGATGGATAATGTGGCTGCGAAAGCGTCTGAGAAGGGCAAAACGTACACTGAATACCGCCAGTACGGTAATGCCCCACATGAGGATCCAGGTATGCGGCTCACTGGTCCAGATCCCCAGGAAGGTGATCGCTGAGACAAGCAGACTGGTTGCCAGCGCCAGTGGGCCCCGTGCATACAACTGTCGGATGCGATCCCGTTCAAATTCCGTGTGGATAGGCTTGGCAATATCCGTAGGCATGAAAAAGTCACTAATCAGGAGCCGATTACCATGGCAAATTGAACATGCTGAAGGGGTGCAGGGCAGTCAGTTTTCAGCTAAAAATACATAACCATCTTACACAAGGATTGGGGGTTGCTTTATTTCGAAGTACGAACGCCGGTACCGTTTCAATTTTATAGCGGCAGGGGATCGATATACTTAAGCTCCAGGATCCTCGATCGGTAGCTCATGGGCATGGATGGCCTAGGGGCCTAGATGTCCTTAGTGTTTCATTGCCATCGCGGATTGACTGGGCTGTGAACCGCCTTCTTCCGCTATCGCTCGACTCACCAGTAGTTCGAGATAGCTATCACGCAGCTGCCGGTATTGCGGGTCATTGATATTTCCGGCGTGTACGGCAGCGGCCTGCATGGATTGGTGTAGTTGTCCGATCGGGGCGTTTGCCAGTTTGTATTCGTGCAGCCATGTGGTAGCTGCACAGGGTAGCCCGGCGATCTGCCGGATCAATTCCGGCCACGATGCGTTGACTGTCGCGAGGCGGTATTCCCAGCGCAGACTTGCAGCAAGAGCGCCGAGCGCGGTGTGGGGATGGGATGGGTCGAGTTGGATTGGTAAATGGTGTTGTACCCAGGCGTATAGATCCCGGGCTGCAAGGGGACGAGCGATACCATAGCCCTGCCCAAATTCGGCCCCGAGGATGGCGGCGGCCTCGACTAATCCAGGGGTCTCCAGGCCTTCGACCACGGTGCGGGCACCCGCTTCTTGGGCCAGGTCGGTCAGGCGGGCGATAAAACTGAGTACTCGCAAGGGGTTGACGGATGCCCCGCGGACCAAATTCTGGTCGATTTTGACCATTTCAAAAGGGATGTGCCGCAGTCGCGAGAGACTCGAATAAGCCTCGCCGAGATCGTCCTGGGCCAGTTGCACACCCAGTGCCCGCCAGGCCTCTAGGGTTACCTTAAGGGTGTCCAACTCCCTGACCGTACCGGTTTCGAGTACTTCGAGAGTGAGGCTACGCCCCTCGGGAAGAGCCTGTTTTTGCAGCGCATTGCGGGTCACCTCACGATAGCGCGGATCGGTCAGGGCGTGGGCGGGAAGGTTCAAACTGATGTCGATCCGCAGTCCATCGGCATGCCATGCAGCGATCCGATATAAAGCCTGTTCCAGGCCCAGCTGGTATAGAGTTAATAATTCATCCCGGTTCAAGGTCGGCAGAAACAGGTCCGGGGTAATCAGCGCAGCGTCGTCGTGCAGTCGGGCCAGCGCTTCGACCTTGTCGATCTCCCCGGTGCTCAGATCGATAATGGGTTGAAATAGCATCTCTAGCCCACCTGAGGTCAGTAAGCTCTTGTAGTGCCGCCGCTGGATGGCACTCTGCACCATGGGGGCCGTACTGCTTTCGTGTAGGCGGCCATATCCAAGGGCTAGAATTTGCTGCAGATGCTGGAGAAAGGCTTTCTGGGCTGGAGAGCTGAAACCGCCTCGATACTGGGAAAAAAGCTGCAGGAGAATCTTGTTCTCCCCGTGGATGCGTATCGGTACGACCGCTTGAGAGTGAAAGCCGAGCGCTATGACTATTTTGCACCAGGGGACGAGCCGTTTGCTGGTTTGGTAGTTGGTGACATGCTGGATTTCGCCACTCGCCCAGGCATCGCTGCTTGGGCCCTGGCCCTCCGGGGTACTTCGATTGGTGCGGATTGGTGGGGCCTGGCCATTTTCGAGTTGCTGTAGGTACTGCAGAAAAGGAGCCCCCGCCACCGCTTCAAAAAGGATGCTGCCTTCCGGGTCAGGACGGGCGATCGTTGCGGCCAAAACTTCATCCATGGCCTGCAAGCTCTGGACCGTGCCTTCGATCAGGTCGCAGTAACACTCTGCTTGCCAGGCGAATTCCGCAATTTTTGCCAGTGCAACTTCACGCTGGCGATCAACTTCTGCATACCCGGCTAGTTCGCCCTCGATTTCTACGGCAAGACGCCGATCGAGAATGGCTTGTAGAGGCCGTATGTCCTTGGGGAAAGTGTGTTGCAGAGTCTCCATCCAGTACTGGTAACTCTGGATAAGTTCGCTTCTCTCGATACCGACTGCAGCATGAATCTTGCCTATTTTCTGGGCCCGTTGTCGGTGGGATAACTCGTTGAGCTCGGGATTAACAAGTAACTCAAGATGCAGACTTTGTGTGGTTTTGAGCTCTTTAAGTTCCGTAGGGGAGAGGGTTGCGAGCAGCATGGAAAGTCCAGCTTCGAGTGCGAGTCTTACATGAAAGGCCTCGGTGAAGGGTTTGGCGATAGACCGGAAAACGTCCTGGTAAGGAAGTAGCTGGGTTTTAGCTTGTTCTCCATAGGCGGCAATGAAGATGCGTGACGGGTTCGGTTGTACTGTGGCAACTCGTTGTGCGTCGGTTGTTTTGTCGTCCTGTGGCAGCATCCACCAGCGGCTGCGGTGGTGTTTTTGTGCTTTGGCGGCATATAGTGCGTGGTCGGCGATTCGCAGCAGGGTGTCGGGACTCGGGTCCGATTCGTGCTGGGGATAGACTGCTAGACCGAGACTGGCCTCGACTCTAAGGGAAATGCCATCGATTTCCATCGGCATCTCGATACGTTTACGCATTCGTTCCAGGGCCGTACTGAGAGCCTCGGTATGGGTCAAGCCTTCGAGCAGGATGACAAATTCATCGCCACCCAGGCGGGCGGCACTATCCGTGCTACGCATGACCTGTTGCAGGCGGTTGGCAATTTCCTTGAGACAGGCATCGCCTACCGCATGGCCATAGCGGTCGTTGATGGGTTTAAAGTCATCCAGATCAAGGATCCCAAGCACCAGTATTTCCTGGTGCCGCTTGGCCCGTGCCAGAGCCCGCTCCAGCCTGGTGATCAAGGCGCGTCGGTTGTCCAGGCCGGTCAGCGGGTCGGTGAGAGATAGCCGGGAAAACTCATCTCGCTGCAAGGCCAGTTCATGACTTTTCGCCTGTAGGTCTGCAGCCAGCATCGATTTGTCCTGGGCCAGGCGCAGGCTATCCAGCAAAACATTCCGCATCGTTCGGCTAAAGCCCAATAACATCAGCAGGAAGAGGAGGATCAGCAGACTGAGGATGATATGGCCCTGGGTTGGGATCCAAAGCAGGATCAGTGACAACGGCAGGGTAGTGGCGGCCAGAAAAAGCGCCGAACAGAGTAGGCTGGGTAAGTTAGTGATGACGCTGCCGGCAGCCACGCCAGCAATGACGATAGCGATAATAGATTGCATGCCCGGTGCCAGCCAGGGCAGGAAAATAGCCAGAGAACCCCAGGTCAGGCCGCCGAGTAGGCAACCGACCCCGTAGATTTTTTCCCGATAGGAGGCCATAAAGGAAGACTGTTGGGCCTGCCGTCGGAATCGAGCGATGAGATTCAGTCGTGACAGAGAAACGATGATCTGCAGGGCAAGCCAGGAACCGATCCACGTATGCGGCAATCTTGGCCACAATATCAGGGCACAGATAACGGCTACAGTAAGGCTGGAGTACAGGGTCCGGATACCACGCGTGTACAGTTGCTGCACGCGCTCTACTTCGACTTCCTGTTGCAGACCGGCACGTGCTGTTTCGATCATAACGATCTTCCCGTATCGAGAAGATTATCCGCCAGACTTACCCCAAAGCACGACGCGATTGCTCTACTCGACAAGCGTTCCGATGCACTTGGTATGAGTTTACCGCAAACGGGTGCGTAGGAGTCATCTTCTTTCACCTGTCTAGCCATCGGCAGCTAGTGTTGGTACTTGAGGATTTGTGGGGCTAATAGAGGTTCGTCGGACGCTACCGCGAGAGCGTGGATCCCGGGTCTGCGCCCGGGATGACGAGACTTTTGGTGTTGCTCGCTCTCATCCTGTCATTCCCGTGTAGGCGGGAATCCACCCGGCCCGGATCACTTTTTGTCATTCCCGCGCAGGCGGGAATCCACTCGGCCCGGAGTACGGTTGAGGCTTGCTTGGACGCTGCCGCGAGAGCGTGGATCCCGGGTCTGCGCCCGGGATGACGAGGCCAGGGGAGTTATCAGCTGAGTTCCTGCCAGCCATCAGCCCTGAGAATTTCCAGTGGGTGAAACCGGCGTTTGTAATCCATCTTCGGGTGATTTTCGATCCAGTAGCCGAGATAGACTCGGTGCAAACCGTGGCGTTTGGCATAGGCGATCTGCTGGAGGATGGCGAAGGTGCCGAGTCCGCGATAGCCTTGTTGCGGCTCGTACCAGGTGTAGACCGCCGACAGTGCATCTGCGGCGATGTCGATGGCGGCGACGGCCAGCAAACATGAGCCATCGCGCCATTCCAGAAACCGGGTGGTTCCCCAAGGGGCACAGAGGAATTCACGGAAATCCTCGATCGTTCCTTCATCCATGCCGCCGCCGCGATGGTGAGTATGTAGATAGCGCTGGTAAAGCGCATAGCGCTCGGGCGTATAACCGGGTGCCAGATCGTGGCAGACAAGATCGGCATTACGGTGCAGACAGCGTTGCTGGCTACGGCTCGGGTGGAATTGCTCGACAGGAATGCGGCAGGCCATGCACGCCTGGCACCGTTCACAGCCCGGTCGGTATAGATGTCCACCGGCACGCCGGAAGCCATGGGCCAGCGCATCGGGGTACAGCGCATCAAGATCGGGTCGTTGCGGGTCGATCACCACATTGGTAGCGGCACGCTCACGCCAGTAGCCGCATGAATGCGGCAGAGTCTGATACAGGTGTACCCGGTCTTCGCGCATGCTGGCTCACTTCAGGTCAGGGCTGTGGCCTGAGTAATCCAAGCTTGCGGCCCACACGGATAAAGGCCTCGATCGCGCGATCGAGATGAGCGCGGGTATGCGCAGCGCTCATCTGGGTACGGATACGTGCCTGACCCTGGGGAACTACCGGATAGAAGAAGCCGGTGACATAGATGCCTTCTTCGAGTAGTTCGCTGGCCATCTTCTGGGCCAGGGGTGCGTCATACACCATCACCGGTACGATGGGGTGGACTCCGGGCTTGATGTCAAAACCGGCGGCCGTCATGTGCTCACGAAAATAACGGGTGTTTTCAAGCAGGTGCTCACGCAGGTCGGCGGCCGAAACCAGCATTTCGAAGACCTTGATGGCGGCAGCGACTACGTGCGGAGGGAGTGAGTTGGAGAACAGATAAGGTCGCGAGCGTTGCCGCAACATTTCGATGATTTCTCCACGACCGGTGGTGAAGCCTCCCAGCGCACCACCGAGGGCCTTACCCAGAGTGCCGGTAAAGATATCGATCTTGTCCATCACCCCATGCACCTCGGCTGAGCCGCGTCCGCTCGGGCCGAGGAAGCCGGTGCAATGGCATTCGTCGATGTGCACCATGGCCTGGTAGCGTTCGGCCAGCGCGGTGATACGATCCAGCGGGGCGATGAAGCCGTCCATGGAAAAGGTCCCGTCGGAGGTAATCAGCTTGCTCCGTACTCCTGCAGCATCAGCGGCCTGCAGCTGTTTTTCCAGGTCGGCCATGTCGCAGTTGGCATAGCGGAAACGCTGAGCTTTGCACAGCCGAATACCATCGATGATCGAGGCATGGTTGAGTGCGTCGGAGATGATGGCATCGTGTTCGCCGAGCAGCGGTTCATACAGGCCGCCATTAGCATCGAAGCAAGCGGCATAGAGAATGCTGTCCTCGGTACCGAAGAACTCGGCAATTTTTTTCTCGAGCTGTTTGTGCAGATCTTGTGTGCCGCAGATAAAACGCACGCTGGCCATGCCGAAGCCGTGCGTATCCAGGGCTTCTTTGGCGGCGGCAATTACCTCGGGATGGTCGGCCAGGCCGAGATAATTATTAGCGCAGAAGTTCAATACTTTACGACCACCGACCAGGGTTATTTCAGCGGCCTGGGGTGAGGTGATAACCCGCTCATGCTTGAACAGACCCTGTTCACGGATCGATTCGAGTTCAGTGGCAAGTCGTTCACGGGCGGCAAAGGCCATGGCAAGCTCCGGTCAGCAGATAGAACAGTATTGTCCGTCATTCGGCCCTGACAGGGTAGGTATGACGCTTCGATCAACGCTTAGGTCCAGGAACACACCACCTTGCCGCACTGGCCCGATTCCATCAGGTCAAAGCCACGCTGAAAATCGTCGATGGCTACCTGATGGGTCAGTACTTTCTGTAAGGGGAAGCCACTCAGGAGCATCTGCGTCATCTTGTACCAGGTCTCGTACATGCGCCGACCATAAATACCGTGCAGTACCAATCCTTTGAAGATGACCTGATTCCAATCGATTCCGGCGCCGTCAGGCAGCAGGCCGAGCAGAGCGATCTTGCCGCCGTGGTACATCACATCCAGCATGTCGTTGAAGGCACGTGGTTGGCCGCTCATTTCCATGCCGATGTCGAATCCTTCCATGTGCAGTTCGTGGACAACATCTTTCAGTGATTGCTTGGATACGTTGATAACCCGGGTGGCACCCATTTCGGCGGCGAGCTTGAGGCGGTAGTCGTTGACATCGGTGACGACAACATTACGGGCCCCAACGTGCTTGGCAATACCTGCCGCGATAATGCCGATCGGCCCGGCTCCGGTAATCAGTACGTCTTCACCGATCAGATCAAATTCCAGTACGCAGTGAGCGGCATTACCGTAAGGATCGAAGAAAGCCGCCAATTCAGAAGGAATCGGATCGGGGACCGGCCACAGGTTGGAGGCCGGCATATTGATGTACTCGGCAAAGGCCCCGTTACGGTTTACGCCGATGCCCACCGTGTGCGGACACAGATGCGGTTGCCCGGCCCGGCAATTACGGCAGATGCCACAGACGATATGCCCTTCGGCGCTGACCCGCTGGCCGGTCTGGTAGCCCTGTACACCGGGTCCGATGGCTACGATCCGACCGACGAACTCGTGGCCGATTACCAGGCCGGGCTTGATGATCCGTTGGGCCCAGTCATTCCATTTGTAAATATGCAGGTCGGTACCGCAGATAGCGGTTTTCTCAACTTTGATCAGCACCTCATTAGGGCCGATTTGCGGAATTGGAACCTCTTCCATCCAGATGCCCTGGCTGGCTTCACGCTTGACCAGTGCTTGCATGGTCTGCGACATGGGAACTCCCGAGTAGACAAGTGGCCCATTATAGGCCGTGATATGGGTACGATCGGCAATGTGGCACCTCGATAAGCCTGCCGTGCGGCCTGACTACGGCGTTCTTGCGCACTCATCGCATCTCTACCGGCTATGTCTCGGAGATGTACTCCGGGGTGCCTGGTATGAACTGCCTGCTACGATTTTTTTAGATACTTAATAGTTTGGTGGAGCGTGGGTAACCGATCGACTTACCCGGGAGGATGGCTGGGTTCGCATCGGGATGGATCCGAGTACCGGCGTAGCTGACTGAACAGGGTACCCACTCCAATAATGAGTACGGTGAATGCGGCAAACAGGACCGGGATACCAATATGTGCGAGTCCGGGAATGCCTACCCCGGTACCCAAGCTTAGCGACTCGACACGTGGTGCGAGCAGACCCAGCAGACCCAGCAGCAGGTAAGCCAGCCCACCCCAGAGCAGGGTTCTCGAAGCCGTGGTCAGGGCTACCTTGCGGAGGATTTCCGGGGTGAGTTTACGGTGCGCCATGAGCCAGCCAAATCCAGCCCCAGCCAAGGCTTGTACTACGGTCGTACCGAGCCCGAACATGGCCCCTGGGGCCCAGCCCCACCATGCCGAAGGCATGTTCGGAGCCAGGGTGGCATAGAGAATCAAGGCGAAGGCGCCAAAGCCCCATCCGGCGACGAAGCCGTGCACGGCTGGCATCCAGCCCAGCATCGGCGAGCGGGTTGATGGGGTGCCGGGTGGCGCTTTAGCAGGGGTTTTTCTGCTGAGCCATTCAAAGTGTGGAGAGCCTCCTTGTCGAAGCATCATCCAGCCACCGAGGGCCATCAGCGTACCGATCACCAGGAACAGAATCTGGTTGAAACGGGCAACACCCAGCCAAGGCGACAATCCCAGCCAGGCCAGTTCGCTGCCTATGGCACGCTGCACGGTGAATGCCAGGGAAAACAACAAACCGGCCCGCAGGCCGGCACGGGTGGAATAACCGCTGATGGCATAGCTGAAGGTGATGGGCCAGGTGTGTTCGTCCGGGGTGATGCCATGTACCAGGCCCAGTACCAGGGCGGTTAGCAGGATCGCTACAGGACTTTCGGCAAGGACATGCCAGTTGCTGATATCCACACAGGGCTCCACTACCAATCCGTATAATATAACACTTGCTGGGTTGCCGGCTCCTTTACTGAGCGGTTTTCTGAGCTTGTGGTGAGGCACCCGAGCAGGCAGGCTGAGCATATGGATCCACAATCTTCCCCCACCCATGCTGCAGAGATGCCAGGCGCTGAATCGTCGCCTACCCCAGCGGCAATCTTCTTGATGGGCCCCACGGCATCAGGAAAGACGGCGCTGGCTTGTGCCTTGTGCGAACGGTTGCCGCTGGGTTTGGTCAGCGTGGACTCCGCCTTGGTGTACCGGGGCCTCGATATCGGTACCGCCAAGCCCAATGCCGCGATCCTGGCGCGGTATCCACATGCTTTGCTGGATGTACGCGATCCGTCGCAGCCCTATTCGGCGGCTGAATTTCGCAGCGATGCCTTGGCGGCCATGCAGAAAATTACCAATCAGGGCCGAGTACCGTTGTTAGTAGGGGGAACCGGCTTGTATTTTCGCGCTCTCGAACGAGGGCTGTCACCTTTGCCCAAAGCCGACCCGAAGTTACGTGAACGTCTTACTGCAGAGGCGGACCGAGATGGCTGGGTGGCTCTGCATGCCCGCTTGGCACAACTGGATCCGCTGGCAGCGCAACGTATCCATGCCAGTGATACCCAGCGTATCCAGCGTGCCCTCGAAGTAATTATCCTCACCGGCAAACCTCTGAGTGCCCAACAGCAGGGCGGTTCGGTAGCGTTGCCCTACCGGCTATTGAAACTGGTGTTGCTGCCCTCAGACCGAGCTCGGTTACACGCCCGGATTGCCGAGCGCTTTGCTGCCATGCTGGAGCAGGGTTTTCTCGATGAGGTCCGTGGCCTACGGTCCCGTAATGATCTGGATGCGGCTCTGCCAGCGCTACGGGCGGTGGGCTACCGTCAGGCCTGGACCTATCTGGAGGGACAGTCAAGTGAGGCTGCTTTTCGGCAGACGGCACTGGCTGCGACCCGGCAATTGGCTAAGCGACAGATGACCTGGTTGCGTGGTGAAAGCAATGCCTGGCGGTTGGATCCGTTTGCCTCCGGGTTACTGGAACAGGCGATCCATGCTGTGCAAACGGTGCTGCAACCTGCACACTCTGAGGTTTCAATGAAGCAAAGAACCCGCCGGGACGGGGTGAATTCATGAAATATCCGGGCTAAGATACTAATGTCGGACAGTTCCGCGTGTGCGGCGTTGCGCCGTGATCAATATAAATAGGGAGAAAACAATGTCCAAGGGCCAGTCCTTGCAGGATCCCTTCCTCAATACACTTCGACGGGAACGGGTTCCCGTGTTCATTTTTTTGGTAAACGGGATCAAGTTGCAAGGTACGATTGAATCGTTCGATCAATTTGTGGTATTGCTTCGTAATCAGGTTAGCCAGATGGTCTACAAGCATGCCATTTCTACCGTAGTTCCCACCCGCCCGGTGCCGTTCAGCAGTGGTGATGATGGGGCCGAAAAAGCCGAGTTGCCGACAAGTGAGGAAGATTGAAGTTTTTGTTTGATCGACACAAGAAAGGCGAACGGGCGCTGCTGGTCTTGCCGCTGGCGCCTCGCGGCGTGGACTCGGAACGGCGTGCTGAAGAATTCGCCGAGCTGGCCCGCTCAGCGGGTGCCGAGGTACTCGATCAGCTTGCCGCGCGTACCGATAGGCCTAATCCGCGGTATTTCATCGGCACTGGCAAGGTCGACGAAGTCGCCGAGCGGCTGAAGATGCTGGAGGCTGATCTGGTACTGATCGATCATATTCTAAGCCCCGTCCAAGAGCGCAATCTTGAGCAGCGTCTGGGGGTGCGAGTGGTCGACCGAACCGGTCTGATCCTGGATATTTTTGCCCAGCGGGCCCATTCTCACGAGGGCAAGCTGGAGGTCGAATTGGCCAAGTTACGGCATCTCGCTACTCGCTTGGTGGGTGGCTGGACGCATCTGGAGCGTCAGCGTGGCGGAGGCATCGGTCTGCGTGGGCCGGGTGAAACACAACTTGAAACCGATCGACGCCTGCTGGGTGAACGGGTCAAGGCACTGACCCGGCGTTTGGATAAGGTCCGCGTGCAGCGTCACCAGCAAAGCCGGGCGCGACGGCGTGCGGCCTTACCCAGGGTGGCGTTGGTGGGCTACACCAATGCGGGGAAGTCCACTCTGTTCAATACTTTGACGGGGGCCGGGGTCTATACCGCCGATAAACTGTTTGCGACCCTCGATCCGACGGTACGGCGTATCGAAGACCCTGATTGCGGGCCGTTGATGTTGTCCGATACGGTGGGTTTCGTGCGTGAGCTGCCTCATGATCTGATCGCGGCATTTCGCGCCACCTTGTCCGAGGCGCGCGAGGCGGATCTACTGCTGCATGTCGTCGATAGTGCCGATACCGAGCAGCAGGTTATGCAGACGATCGTCAACAACGTGCTTGAGGAAATTGGTGCCGGTGATCTGCCGCAATTGTTGGTGATGAACAAGATTGACCTGAATGGTCACCCTCCGCAGGTGGATCGCGATGCCACCGATATGCCGTACAGAGTGTGGCTGTCGGCTGCGGGAGGCGACGGTATGGAGGCCCTGCGCACGGTGATTGCCGAACGTGTCGGGGCCGAACAAGTGCGTGGGGTGTTACGACTGCCGGCCGCAGAGGGCCGTTTGCGGGCCCGGCTGATTGAACTCGGCGCCGTGCGTGGCGAGCAGTACGACGAGCAGGGCTGGGTATTGCAGGTCGAAGCTCCTCGCAGCCGTCTCGAACCCCTTTTGGGGCACAATCTGGATGACCGTTTGGGTTCGCTGCTTGCCCGGACCGAATAAGCCCACCTACAATGCAGCCCGGTTTGGTACGTAGACAGGTATGAGTTAAGTCCTGTCGGGTATCGTGAGCCGCCTGGCATGCTGCATCGCTGTAGTATGTAACCTGATCTGATCCCATACTGGAGATAGCCAAGCATGGCATGGAATGAACCTGGTGGTGGCCAGCGCGATCCTTGGGGACGCGGTGGCAACAAGAACCCCGATTTCGATGCAATCCTGAAACGCCTTCGGCAGCACCTCAAAGGTTTGGGCGATGGAGGTCCGAAGAGTATTGGCGTACTCATCCTGGCGGTGATTCTGGCCTGGCTGCTGTTGGGATCCTGGACCGTCATCAATGCGCGTCAGGTGGGTGTGGTACTCCGCTTCGGGGCCTATAGCCGAACCCTCCCGCCGGGCTTTCACCTGGTTTTTCCACAGCCTATTTCACAGGTTCTGAAGGTCGAAATGACCCGGGTTCGTTCGGTCTCTGACACGGTACTGATGTTAACCAAGGACGAGAATATCATCCAGGTCAATTTCAACGTGCAGTACCAGGTCAACGATGCCAAGAAATATCTGTTCTCGATGCAAAACCCGGATCTTGCGGTACGCCAGTCTGCTGAGGCGGCGGTACGCTCAGTAGTGGGCTCCAGTACCATGGATACCCTGCTCTCGGGGCAGGGTGCGACCATGGTTGCACGAACCAGCAAAGCGCTGCAGAAAATGCTCAACAGCTACGGTGCGGGACTGCGTATCACCGAAGTCAATTTCCAGAATATTGCTCCTCCAAGTGAGGTCAAAGCGGCCTTTGACGATGTCAATAAGGCTCGCGAAGATCGCCAGCGGATTGAGAACGTGGCTAAGGCTTATGCCAGCAAGATCATTCCCGAGGCGCGTGGCCAGGCCGCTTCGATCATTGCGGGTGCAAAAGGCTACAAGGCTTCACGGATTGCTCGGGCGCACGGTGATACACAACGTTTTCTACTGCTACTCAAGGAGTATCAGTTAGCTCCCAAGGTGACCGGTGAGCGTTTGTGGTTGGAGACCATCGAGGATGTACTCAAGAACAACTCTAAAATTATTGATGGAGGTAATGCCCGTAATTTCATCAATCTACCCTCCACTTGGGGTGAAACAACCACACCGACCGCACCGGTGGCCGGGACCGTGATGGAGTCCTTGTCCAAACCGGCCCCGGGTGATACCACGCCATCGACCGCAGGAGGATAAAAAAATGAAATTTACCTGGATTATTATTCTTGTGGTGTTGGTGTTGGTCGGCTTGGGAAGTGTTTTTACCGTGCGCCAGGATCAGGACGCCATTCTGCTGCAGTTTGGGCGCATTGTGCGTAGTAATTACCAGCCGGGCTTACATTTCAAAATTCCCTTTGTGCAACAGGATATGACGTTCGACAAGCGTATTCATACCCTGGATGCAAGTCCCGAGCGTTATTTCACTTCAGAAAAAAAGATCGTCAATGTCGATTTTTACGTCAAATGGCGGATTTCCAATCCGGTACTTTATTACCAGGCCTCTGGAGGCAGTGCTCTGCAGGTGGAGGCCCGACTCAGTCCGATCGTAAAAGATGCCTTGCGCTTTGAGTTCAGCGCGCGCCCTCTCGAAGAGCTAATTGCCGGAGGACGTAGGGATATCACTAGCAGTGTGATGAAGCAGACCAACCAGGCAACCTCCAAGACCTTGGGTATCCAGATTGTGGATGTGCGCATCAAACGCCTGGACTTGCCCGATACGGTGAGCGAATCGGTATTCAAACGGATGCGTGCCGAGCGCATGAATCTGGCCAATGCACTGCGTTCCACCGGTGAGGAAGAGGCGGCCAAGATACGCTCCAATGCCAATCGTGAGCGTCAAGTACTGGTTGCCCAAGCCAGGCAGAAGGGGGCAGTGACCCGCGGTCAAGGTGATGCTCAGGCTGCTGAAATCTATGCTGTGGCAGCCAAGAAAAATCCACGGTTTTTTGATTTTTATCGCAGCCTTGAGTCTTATCGACGTAGTTTTGCAGGTGGACGCAGTGTCTTGATTATGAAGGCCAGTTCACCTTACCTTCGCTATCTTCAGCGCGGCGATGGCCTATTGAAGTGAATCGACTTACTGGGGAATTCGGTGCAGCCCTATGCTTGGTGGCGATCATTGAGGGTTTGGTTCTGCTGGTGATTCCTCGATTGTGGCAGCGGATGGCTGCCGAAGTCCAAAAGCTGTCAACGCAACATTTGCGCATTACCGGTTTGACGGCGGTTGTACTAGGACTGATCGGTCTACACTGGTTGCGATGAACCGGAAACCGGTTCTAGTCGTGATCTCCGGGTTACCACAGGGACGCCCGGAGTGATCTTCCACGCACCTTTCTGAATTCGGGCACATTATTCGAGACTGAGTCATGGGAAAATCCGTAGTCATTCTTGGGGCGCAATGGGGCGACGAGGGTAAGGGTAAAATTGTCGACTTGCTGACCGAGCGGGTCGGTACGGTGGTCCGATTTCAGGGCGGCCATAATGCCGGCCATACTTTGGTCATTGATGGTGAGACCACGGTATTGCACCTGATCCCGTCGGGGATTCTGCGGCCTGGGGTGCAGTGCCTGATTGGCAATGGGGTCGTGCTGTCGCCGGCGGCGCTGCAGAGCGAGATCAGCGAGCTTGAAAACAGGCATGTCGAGGTTCGGTCGCGCCTGAAGATCAGTCCCGCGACACCGTTGATCATGCCGTACCACATCGCTCTGGACCAGGCCCGTGAGAAAGCTTCAGGGGTCAAGGCAATTGGTACCACAGGCCGTGGCATCGGCCCGGCCTACGAAGACAAGGTCGCACGGCGTGGTATCCGTGTAGCCGATCTGATGTATCCATCCGAGTTACAGGAAAAGCTGCGGGCAGTGATGGACTACCATAATTTTGTACTGACCCATTGGCTGCACGCTGAGCCTGTCGATCTGCATCAGATCCATGAGGAAGCACTTGCTTATGGCGAATATCTCCGGCCCATGGTTGCGGATGTGGCCAGTTTGCTGCATGCGGCGCGACTCGCTGGTGAGGACATACTCTATGAAGGGGCCCAGGGGGCTCTGTTGGATATCGATCACGGCACCTATCCGTACGTGACCTCATCCAACACCACCATTGGGGGGGCTTTGGCAGGAACGGGGGTGGGTACCTGCGATATCGATTACGTTCTCGGCATTTGCAAGGCCTACGCCACGCGCGTGGGGGGTGGGCCTTTCCCAACTGAACTGCACGAGCAGATGGGTGAAGAACTGCGGCGCCGTGGCAACGAGTTTGGTGCCAGCACGGGCCGTCCCAGACGTTGCGGTTGGATCGATCTGGTGGCGCTGCAGCGGGCTACACAAATCAATGCTATTTCCGGCCTGGCCATTACCAAGCTGGACGTGCTGGACGGGCTTTCGAGCATCAAGGTTTGCATTGCCTATGAGTTTCGTGGCAAGCGCCGTGAGTTGGCTCCACTGGATGCTGCGGGTTGGGATGAGTGCAAACCTGTGTATCTCGAGTTTCCCGGTTGGAGCGAGCCCACCTCGGGGATGCGTGAATGGCAGCAGCTACCCGCTGCAGCCCGTACCTACCTGCGGGCTATCGAGGAGCTTTCCGGATGTCCGCTGGCAATCGTGGCGACCGGTGCAGATCGCGACGATACTATCGTTTTGCAGGATCCATTTGCCTAAAGATGGGGCAGTTGACTGGACTATTCCGAACTTATCGGAGATTCGGTAGTGGCCGCAGGTTTCAGACTCTGTTCCTTGCAATTGTTGCGACCAGCGCGTTTAGCCTGGTAGAGCGCGCGGTCGGCGGCACTAATCAGTTTCACTGCGGTGCAGCGGCCGCCGGGGTGACAGGTTGCCACGCCGATGCTGATGGTCAGGTATCGTGACACACTGGATCCAGCATGGGCCAGCTTCGCCCGCAGGACCTCTTGACGCAGCCGTTGCGCGACATCCATGGCCACCTCGCCATTGGCATTGGGCAGAATGACCGTAAACTCCTCACCTCCGTATCGTGCGAATACAGCATCTTCACCACGTAGCAAGGTACGTATTCTCTCGCCGATTCGGCTCAGGCAGGCATCACCAGCCTGGTGACCGTACAGATCATTATAGGCCTTGAAATCATCGATATCGATCATCAGCAAAGCCAAGTGCTGTTGATGACGTTCAGCATATTCCCAGTGTTCGGTGAGTGCCCGATCAAAGCCTCGCCGGTTTTCTGCACCGGTCAGTGCATCTTCGTTGCTCAAACGCTCCAGCTGATGGTTGGTCTGAGTCAACTTGTGGTTCAGTTGATCGAGTTCGGAGACCAGTTGCTCAGAGTGGGTATTCGCATCACGCAAGCGGGTACTGATCAAGTGTAGATTCAATACACCACCTATCTGGTCAGCGAGGATATCGAGTACCTGGCGTACCTCAGGGGAAAAGCTGCCTGCGGCGGGGCTTTCCATGTTGATCAGCCCCAGCATGGTGCCATGATGCCTGATCGGCATTACCAATTCAGCTTGGGTCAGAGAATTACCGGGAAGATAGCCCGTTGCGTTGCTCACTTCGGGCTCGTAGACAGCCTGTTCAAGTTGCAGCGCCCGTCCGGTCAGTCCACGATCCTTAGACCACGTCATACCTTCTTGTAAGGGGAAATGGCTTTCTCCGGCATGGGCCTTGAGTACCAACCGCTGGTCCTCGATCAAGCAGAGCGTTGTAAGCGACAAGCTGAAACGATCATGCAGATAGTGCACTACACTGAGTAAAAGTACATCCATGTTTTCCTCGAAAAGCAAGATGTAGGAGAGATCCAGCATCAGGTCCGCCAATGCGGCATGGGTGCGATAGCGTTCGAGAGAGAGCAAGGTGCGAAGCTGTACCAGTAGCTCGGGCATACCTTGAACCAGTGTATGTCTCATGGTCGCGTTACGGTATCCCCGCGGCAGGTCGATATGCAGATTGCCAAGTTCCGTCCGGGTTTCGTCAAGCAGCTCAAAGGTCAGTTGCTTAGCAGCCGTGACAGGGTTCGGCATGGGATCGGGTCTGGAAGGTATTTCAAGAACTATCCTGCAACCGGGAATGTGTTGGGCCAGGGATCGGGAGAGTTTTTCCACCCATTGTTGGCTACTCAGAGATCTGGCCAGTGCAGCAGATAGCCGAGTAGTGGGCCAACGAAACCCACCGGACTTTGTGGGGCGATTCACGCTTGGCCCCTGATGGTCTGGGGTAGGATACTTTGATGCCATGCCGGGAATAAAGTCGGGATAAAGCGGTTACTAAACACCGTTAGTTCTGCATGATATAGCGGTTGGTAGAGAATACTGCACTCTTTCAAGGCTCGTGTTAGAAAGTACAAAACCTCCTTCCCAGCGTGGTATCAAGCCAGACACCGAGGGTGATTCTCCGGCTTGGGAAATGAGCCAGTGTAGTGCCCATGCTGCAAATACTGTGCATTTGCAGCCGTTGGAGAAATGCCTTTGGGGCCTGGATGGGCGGTGCTATTGCCCCGTTACCCATTATCGATCAAACAGCCGAGCGGCGTGCTTGACGCGTAGTTTGCTGAAGGAGTGTCTGCCGATGGGCGACCTAGAAAACGGGTATCAGCAGATTCAAATCTAGAGAATTTGTGAGTAGTTCGGTAGGTATGGAAGTCTGAGTAAATACGTAAAGCTGAATTAAAACAATGATTCAGCTGCACGCTGGTGCCCAGGAGAGGACTCGAACCTCCACGGGGTTTCCCCCACTAGCACCTGAAGCTAGCGCGTCTACCAATTCCGCCACCTGGGCAGGTGACCTCACGCCGCATTGGCGAGCCCAGTAATGTATGGATCTATCGGTTGATTGTCAAATTGTAATTTTGTCTTGTCGATTGGAATTCATGGACGATTTCCAATATCTTGCATTCACTATGTTGTACAGAAAGGCCGCCAGGCCATGAAGGAAATCTTGTTCCATGCCACGTAAGCGATGCGATGGTCGTAGCAACCGTCCAGCCACTCATTCGAGTCTCAGTCCCACAACCAGGGGGTCGACTCCTCCGGATACGGCCCATCCATTACAGGGACAGTCCCTAACAGCTACTCCGGACATTGCCCCCAAGGCTTTGCTGAGTCTGCTTGACCAGCACCAAGGGCCGGTTCCGGAGGCCGTGTTGGCGCGGGAATTGGGAGTATTGCGCGGGGGGCAACGCAAGCAGCTGGCTGATACCCTGCGTCAATTGGAACGCCAGGGTGCGATCCTGCGCACTCGGGTGGGGGAGTTTGCCCGGGTCGATCGCACTGATCTGCTGGCAGGAGTGGTGTTGGCCAATGCTGAAGGCTACGGGTTTTTCAGGCCTGACAGCGGTGAAGATGATATCTACCTGTCGCCTGCGGAGATGCGCAAGGTTCTGCATGGTGACCGCATTCTGGCCAGTGTAATCGGCCTTGATCATCGTGGACGAAAGCGCGGCGCAATCGTCGAAATCCTCGAACGCCGTCCCCCTCGGTTGGTGGGTAAGGTGGTTGAGGACGGGGGTATCACCGTGGTGGTGCCGGATGATCCCCGTTTGCACCAGGACGTGCTGATTCCTGGCCCCGCGCTTGGCAAGGCCCGTGTGGGCCAGATCGTGGTGGCCGAGATAACCGAACCGCCCACCACCAACCGTGGCCCGGTCGGTCGGGTGGTGAGCATTCTTGGAGACCATCTGCAACCTTCCCTGGCCGTCGAAATGGCGATTGCCGGACACAACTTGCCTCATGCCTGGCCGGCGAAGGTCTTGCACGAGGCGGCAGCGATCCCGGATGAAGTTGATGTGCTTGCTGAGAGCGAGCGCCAAGACCTGCGCGCTCTGCCCCTGGTCACCATTGATGGTGAGGACGCGCGTGATTTCGACGATGCGGTGTATGCCAAACCGTCCAGGAACGGTGGCTACCGTCTGTTGGTCGCGGTCGCCGACGTTGCGCATTACCTGCCCATGGGTAGTGCTCTGGATCAGCAAGCCAGGCAGCGGGCCACCTCGGTGTATTTCCCGGGCTTCGTGGTGCCGATGTTGCCTGAGACTTTGTCCAATGGGATCTGTTCCCTGAAACCTGAGACTCCACGGCTGGCGATGGTTTGCGACATGCATGTGGATGCCGCAGGGGTGGTGCAGCGTTCCCGGTTCTACCCGGCTCTGATTCGTTCTCATGCCCGGCTAACTTATCAACAGGTATGGGCGGCACTTGGCCAGAACGATGTAGCTGAACGTCAGCGTCTGGGGGCGCTGTTACCGGCGCTGGAACATCTGCAGGGGCTGTATCGACTGCTGGTACAGGCCCGTCAGCATCGTGGGGCTATTGATTTCGATACGACCGAGACCTGTTTCCGGCTTGATGCTGCAGGGGATGTAGAGTGGCTACAGACCACGGAGCGCAATGATGCGCATCGGATGATCGAGGAGTGCATGATCGCGGCCAATGTACAGGCTGCGAAGTTCCTGTCGCGTCACAAGATGCCGACTTTGTATCGTGTGCACCCCACGCCGCCGGTAGAGAAGTATACGGATCTGTTGAAATTCTTACGCGAGTTCAAGTTGCGCCTGCCCCCTTATGAAGACGTTCGTCCGTTGGACTTTGCACGTTTGCTGAAAAGAGTCGAAACACGCCCTGAAGCACCGTTGTTGCGCTCGGTATTATTGCGCTCACAAAGTCTCGCCGTATACCATCCAGACAATGGCGGGCATTTTGGGCTGGCTCTGGATGCCTATGCCCATTTCACCTCACCGATCCGTCGTTATCCCGACCTACTGGTACACCGGGCCATTCGCCATATCTTGAACGGTGGCAAGCCGGGTGGATATGCCTATACATCTGCTGACATGGAGTCACTCGCACTGCACTGCTCTATGCGTGGGCGTATCGCGGAGGAAGCAGAGCGCGAAGTCGATGAACGTTACCGTTGTGCCTGGTTACAAAAGCACGTGGGCGAAGTGTTTGCGGGGGTGGTGTCAGGGGTGACCTCATTTGGATTGTTTGTCGAGTTGCTCGAATCGAGGATCAGCGGCTTGGTTCATGTCTCGCAATTGCCCAACGACTACTATCATTTCGATCCGCTCAGGCATCTGTTGACAGGGCAGCGGCGGGGCCGCAACTTCAGGCTTGGCGACCCCGTCCATGTTCAGGTTCTCCGGGCCAGCATGGAGGATCGCAAGGTAGATTTGCGCTTGGCTAAGGAGGCTTGAATCCACTTGGCTTGCTTGCGAATTTTGTCATGGCGGCTATTTTTCTTCTGATAGGGATCAAGCATGAAGCAAATTTGGATCCCTGGAATCCATTCTGTATTGGCTGTGTTGGAACGCGGCGGTAATGCTGTGGATGAACTCTGGTTGCAAGAAGGGTCGCGCAACCCACGGCTTGAGCAGATCCAGGTTAGAGCCCGTGAACTTGGAGTGTCCGTTCACAGACATTGTCGCGAAGAACTCGATGCCCGTGCCGAAGGGGTTCGACATCAGGGCGTGATGGCCTTGTATCGACCGCTACCACCGTGCAGCGAGGCCGACCTGGAAACCCTGCTTGACGAGGCCGGAACCGATGCCCTGTTGCTGGTACTGGATGGGGTAACGGATCCCCATAATTTCGGTGCCTGTCTGCGTAGTGCTGCAGCGGCTAATCTCACTGCAGTCATCGTGCCCAAGGATCGTGCCGTCGGTTTAACGCCGATAGTCCGGCGGGCGGCAGCGGGAGGGGCCGAACAGGTTCCTGTGGTGACCGTCACCAACCTGGCGCGAACCTTGCGTAAGCTCAAGGATCAAGGGGTGTGGCTGGTCGGGCTGAGCGGGGACACTGAAAAAAATATTTATTCATTGGATCTGCGCGGATCACTGGCTTTGGTGCTGGGCGCCGAAGGTGAGGGCATGCGTAGGTTGACCGCTGAGACCTGCGATTATCTGGTGCGGATTCCGATGCCGGGACAGATGGAGAGTCTCAATGTTTCGGTGGCGACCGGGGTGGCTTTGTTTGAAGCGTTACGGCAGCGCGGGGGTAAGGCATGAACTTTACTTGATGGTGTCTGATCGTGTCGTAACACGGCCAAGCCCGACTGGCTCCTAGTTTCCCCTTGATTCTGCAGCGCTTTGCTTACCACATTTTCCTTGGATAAATTGAATTACCTAGCAAGGGGTATGCTTTCTGTACGCAGCACTCCCTATGGCCACCCAGGATGTAGGCCCAAGATCTACGTTGTACGATAGTGGCGCGGAAATCTCACAGCAGAGTGTGAGTGTCTGTTATCGGGCCAGGAAGGTATCCTTCATAGCGCAGCATTCCTATGCAGCAGAACTGAAAAACCCCTGAGGAATTCCGCTGGCTCAGTTAGGGCAGCACCCAAGGTACGCCGATTTCTTGGTGATCCCAGGTTGCTGTCTCGATGCAACAGAATGGCTGATTGAGCGGTCTAGTTGAGGTACCCCACATGCTTAATTTTACTTTCTACAATCCAACCCGCATACATTTCGGTAAAGGCCAGATTGCCCATATTACCGAGGAAATTCCCAAGGGAACCCGGGTCTTGATGACTTACGGTGGCGGCAGTGTCCACCGCAATGGAGTCTACGATCAGGTTCGCGCGGCGCTGGGACATACCAAGCTTACCGAGTTTGGCGGAATTGAGGCGAATCCCCGTTTTGAGACACTGATGCGAGCTACAAAGAAGGCGCGTGAAGTGGATGCCGAGTTTTTACTGGCCGTAGGTGGGGGTTCTGTTATTGATGGAACCAAGTTCATCGCCGCGGCTTGCCATTTCCAAGGTGATGCCTGGGACATTTTGGTCAACAAGGTCCCAATTAAAAGTGCCATGCCTTTCGGTACCGTATTGACTCTGCCGGCGACCGGCTCGGAGATGAATTCCGGTGCTGTCATTACCCGGACGTCGACCCAGGAGAAATTACCATTTGGTAGCCGGTATCTTTACCCGCAATTCTCTATACTTGACCCCAGCACCACCTTTACGTTGCCGCCGCGACAGGTTGCCAACGGTATTGTCGATGCTTTTGTGCATGTACTCGAACAGTACCTGACCTATCCGGTTCAGGCCCCTGTGCAGGATCGCTTTGCCGAGGGTCTATTGCGCACGCTTATCGAAATTGGCCCACAGACGCTTGCTGAGCCGCATGATTACAATGCCCGAGCCGGTTTGATGTGGGTTGCGACCATGGCTCTCAACGGTTTGATCGGTGCAGGGGTGCCACAAGACTGGTCCAGCCACATGATTGGCCATGAAATTACCGCACTGCACGGTCTTGATCATGCTCAGACTCTGGCTATCGTATTGCCGGCCAACCTGCAATATCGACGTAGTGCCAAGCACACCAAACTGGTGCAGTATGCACGACGAGTTTGGGATCTTGAGGATGAAAACGAGGAAGCTCTAATCGATGGGGCTATCGACCACACCCGCAACTTCTTTACGAGTCTTAATGTTCCAACCCGGCTTTCTGACTACGGTATCGGTAGTGATGCCATACCTGAGCTGGTCGCCCGCCTCGAACGACATGGCATGGTGAAACTTGGTGAGAAGCGGGATGTAAACCCCAAAGTCAGCCGTGACATTCTCTTGCTGGCCGTCTGAATCCCACACTGGGTAGAACAATAGATATACAGGAATCGACCATGAATACAGAAACCAAAAACCGCCGCATCGTGTTGGCTTCACGTCCAAGCGGTGCCCCGTTACCCGAAAACTTTCGGCTTGAAAGTACCGCTGTGCCGGAACCCGATGACGGCCAGGTGCTACTACGTACGGTATATCTGTCGCTGGATCCGTATATGCGGGGACGTATGAGCGATATGCCTTCTTATGCCGAACCCGTGGGGGTAGGTGAACTCATGGTTGGTGGCACGGTTTGTCGTATTGAACGTTCGCAGCATGCTGATTTTTCAGCTGGTGAATGGGTGCTGGCCTATTCGGGATGGCAGGACTATGCGTTGTCGGACGGAACTGGCCTGGTACGTCTGGGCAGGAACCCGCAGCACCCGTCCTGGGCGCTCGGGGTGCTGGGCATGCCCGGCTTTACCGCTTACATGGGCTTGCTCGATATCGGTCGGCCACAATCGGGGGAGACCGTTGCGGTCGCGGCGGCAACCGGAGCCGTCGGTTCGGTGGTGGGACAGATTGCCAAACTCAAGGGTTGCCGTGCTGTCGGAATTGCCGGTGGGCCGGAAAAGTGTCGCATCGCTGTCGAGGAACTGCACTTCGATGTATGCATCGATCATCGGGCCGAAAACTTTGTTGAACAGTTGGCAGCAGCTTGCCCACAGGGTATCGATGTCTATTTTGAGAACGTTGGTGGCCAGGTGTTTGATGCCGTATTGCCCCTGTTGAACAGCAAGGCCCGCATTCCATTGTGTGGTCTGATTGCCCATTACAATGCCACCGAGCTACCGCCGGGACCCAACCGCACTCCTTTGCTGATGAGTACCTTGCTGATTCGACGCATCAAAGTGCAAGGTTTCATTATTTTCGATGACTATGCCGACCGCTATGACGAATTCGCCGTGCAGATGAATAGCTGGATCAAGACAGGCAAGATTTATTATCGTGAGGATGTGGTCGATGGCCTGGAAAATGCGCCGCAGGCCTTCATCGGACTGCTGGAGGGCCGTAATCTTGGCAAACGGGTTGTTCGTTTCATAGCTGACTGAATAATGGCCGGAGTAAGTGTGAATATTAGAATATCCTGAGAAACCTGCTGCGCAGTCCGATTGCTGCGTCGTGTCCTCACTCACTCAGTGTCGAATGGCACTTACTTAAGCCTCTTCGGATGGCCAAATTAGCGGACTTTTTCACGGGCGATGGAACGTGGTTGAGTGAGGAGAGGGAAGGTTTTTGGCCTTCGGTTGACGATTCTTGGTTCGATCCGGCCGGGTCGCTGACCGACTCGCTTTTGTGCCATCAGCACCAGCAGGTACTGGATCTGCGTCTCGTCCGAAGGCATGCCGCGCTGGCTCCACGCCAGCCACAGCTGCAAGCTGTGCTTGAAGCTCAGTTGCTGGGGTAATACATCGACGAGCTTGGCCGAGCGCAGCATCAACAGTCGGATCAGGTTGTACCCGACCCACCATTGTTTCTCGTTCATGGCTGGCGTTTTACAGGTCATCTTCTCAAGGCCCAGAGTCGTCTTGATGTGACGCAGATTTAGTTCGACGTTCCAGCGCTGTGCGTACAACTTCTTCAGCTCTTGCGCGCTCGCTTGGGTGGATGACAGCAACGTGCTGACCAGCACCTTGTTTCCCACATGGGTCTCACGTACGCGCAGGGTTTTAGGTATCACCTCGAAGCCTTCCTGGCTGAGCCATTCGGGCTTGACCTTGGGCTTGTTCCAGACCACCGCATGATCCAAGAGGCCGAGCCGTTGGCCCGTACGGAAGTCGGTGCGCCGACGCTGGTGTTGCTGAAACACACCATCCGCGCCGCGTGCTTGCAGCAAGGCGATCATGACGTAGGAGCAGTAGTGGCGATCAGCCAACAGCACAGCCCCGTCAACGACGCTGCTCAGCAAGCTGTGAAACAGCGCGTGTTCGCTGCTTTGTTTTCCGGCATGCGGCCCCATGGCGGTGTCCAGCACCGCTCCCGTACCCAAACACATCAGGACAACGACCCGGGAGATAGGGAAGCCCAGGCCCGGCTTCTGGGTTCGCGACTGCGGATAGCACGCTTGATTCTCGGCGGTATCAGGCATTGTTACGGTGGTGCCGACGACCAGCTTGACGGCGCGACCGTGCCAACGCCATGCGTCGAGCGCCTGGCTGGCGAGCAACGTGCCGGTGTGGCGCAGCAACGCTTGCACCATCGCCGCGGGCCAGCGCTGTGGTGCCTTGCAATACGCACCCGTCGCGGTGCTGCATGGCCTAGATCGTTGGCGACGCGTTCCACCGCGTGGCGATCAATCGTTGCCTGACACGAGGCGTCAGGGTTCAAGGTCTGCGCCATGAACATCGATAACGTGGTCGGCGGCGGCAACAGCCGTATCGCGATACACGGGCAGCTGTTGGTCGACTACCTCCAGGAGGTCGTCATCGGTTAATCGATTGAAGAAATCGTAAGCGTGGATCGCGCGTGACTGTTGATTGATACGATGACGTTGCGGGCGGCTCGATCGACGATTATTGTGCATGGCAGCTGGCGGCCTATGAGGGCGTCTGTTTGGGTCGGACCAACAGTTTGCCCGGTCGCCAGCTACTCTTTCAAATCAAGGGGCTTGGCGCACACTCCGCTAGGTCACTGCCGCTTAAGTAAGTGCCATTCGGCTCAGTGTCCATTTGCCTGGCCGGCATGTCGCGGAGGTTTGCCCGGGGCAGTTTGTGCCCGAACTATTCGCTACGGTTTGAGATGTTCCTTATTCGCCAGCCATGAGGTGGCTGCTTCATCGACGTGTGGACAGATTAGGTGGAACCCTTGGATTGGCCAAGAAATCCCGTATTTACAGTGTATTGCCGACGGCTATCCCCTTGAATGGGGGGGGCTTGATGGGCATGGTCTAGTGGACTCTAACACTTTGTTCATATTCAGCTTTCCAACAAGCTTACAAACTGTAATACTAGTATTCTAGGATACCGTCTGTGGCAACACGCTGAAAGAAGAGGTGCGTCATCTTTCAATTTGAAGCTGGTTTTGGTACGTACGCTTTAATGAATCCGTATCACTTAAGGATGGCCGCCAACTTTCATTTTGATGATGTAGCTCTTGGTTGATCCGGGCAACTTGGGGAGGGATTGAAGATGGCAAACGTCCAGGAACTTCGTAGTTTTGTACACTGGGGAACTTTTGCCCCTGCTGTGGATCGCGCTCTATCCGCTGCAGGTTGGCAGAGGATCGAAGTCGATACCCTCGATCAGGTTCCTCAAGCACTGAAGCAATATCGGTCGCACGTAATCATGTTCGACATGGTTACGTCGCAGGCTGCGGCATTGCGAAAAATTGAACAGCTGATTGTGGCTCTCCCCGATGTGGAGTGGCTGGCCCAGGTGAATGAACAGACCTTGCAAGATTCTCGCGTACGTGAGCTGATCTATGCCAACTGCTACGATTTTTGTATGCAGCCTGTGGATCTGCAGCGCCTGCAAGTGTGTCTCGGGCATGCCTGGGGGATGGCTCGTCTCGGTGTGCACAAGGCCGGTGCTGAACAGCAGGCTGAATTGGGTCTGGATGGTCTGATCGGAACGAGTAAGGCATTGCATGACCTGCAGACGCAAATTCGTAAGCTGGCAGCGGTCACGGTACCGGTTCTAGTTACTGGGGAGTCGGGTACGGGAAAGGAAGTTGTAGCGCGTAATTTGCACCGGCTTTCGTTGCGGTCCAAGGGTTCGTTTATCGCCATCAATTGTGGCGCCTTGCCGGAACATTTAGTGCAGGCCGAGTTGTTCGGAAATGAGCGTGGAGCCTTTACTGGTGCCAATGCCCGCAAGATCGGGAAGATAGAAGCGGCACAAGGTGGCACGGTATTCCTGGATGAAATTGGTGATTTACCCCTGGATGCTCAGGCCAACCTATTACGCTTTCTACAGGAGGGCACGATTGAGCGGATAGGTGGCCACGAGTCATTACGTATGGATGTGCGCGTGATTGCCGCCACCCATGTTGATCTTGAAAAGGCAGTGAAAGAAGATCGGTTCCGCAGCGATCTGTACTACCGGCTGAACGTTTTACGTTTGCGGATGCCACCCTTGCGCGAGCGCGATGGTGATGTGGAAATACTGGCGCGTTATTTTCTCAATCGCTTTGCCAATGAGCATGGGGTGCGCGCCCGTGGTTTCAGTTCCAACGCTTTGGATGCCATGGCGGCACATTCCTGGCCCGGCAATATTCGCGAGTTGATGAACCGGGTGCGTCGTGCTGCGGTGCTATGCGAAACGGGTTCGATTACCGGTGAGGATCTGGAGCTTACCAGCAACAATGAGGCGGCAAGTTCGCTTGAGGATGTGCGTGAGGAAGCCGAGCGGGAATTGATCCAGCAGACACTTCGGGAGTCCCGGTTCAACATGAGTGAATGTTCCCGTCGGCTTGGTGTATCCAGGGTGACTTTGTATCGTCTGTGCAAAAAGCTGAAGGTATCGGCGAACTCAGCAGCTTGATGGCACCGCCAAGTGCAGTAACGCGGTCTTTGGCCGAATCCTGAAAGTTAGCGGGTGGGTGATTTTTGCCCACGGGCAGGCATAGCCTGGCCAGGGTTGCATTAGGTAATGCATGCGATTTTCTTTCTTAGTTGTCATCGCGGTGGCGACACTGTGTGGCCCGGTGCCATGCGGACTGTGCAGCTAACAATGTTCTCCCATGTAAATATTGGTGGTCAGGGTGTTGCATTCATGCAACACCCTGGTCAGGGCGGAAAGTGAGCTGTGGCGCGGTTCCATCCCGATGGGCCATATATCTGTGTATCGGTAGCGCAACAGAAGTTCTATAAAAATCACTAATAAAAATTGTTATTTTCTATAATAACAATGACTTAGTAATATGGCACATAGCTTGCTTTAGATGGGTTGTTCTTCAAAGGGATAAACCCATGGCCAGGACTCGCTTCAACATTATTCTGGGTGCTCTTGCCTTGGCAGTACTGCTGGTTGCCGCACTATTTAGTCCGGTGGATGCTGCAGGTGCTCGCCGTGGGGTTAAGGCAACCGGGGGCGAGTTTGTCCTGGTACGAGATGTTCCGGCGCGTTATGCAATACGCAAGCAACCTCCGGGGATGGCCGTACTGATTGACGCCGGAGTTAGCAAGGAAGTCAATGCGGCATTGGGTACATTGGGTAGCCACGAACTGAGCGATAGCGAGTTTTCAGCCTTAGGTACCGGGATTCCGACCAGAAACCTGGGCGACAGTCTGCTCGGGGCACTGGGTAATGCGGGGTTGCTGAATCGCCAGGGTCAAGGTGGCGTATTGCGTAACGGTGGCGCCAAGGGTGGTCCGGGTGGTGTAACAGGTGCGGTTCGTGGAGCAACCCGGGGCATCGGTTCGACAATTTCCGGTGCACTGCATGGTGCCGGCCTGCTGAGCAAGGGAGGCTGAGCATGTACCGCAGCGCTCCGTTCCCGGTTCTGTTTGCCATCTTTCTGCTGGTACTGGCGTTGCCGTTGCATGCGGTCGAGCCGAACCACGACAGCTACGATGAAATGCTTAGCTATCTGACTACGTCCCATATCGGTGGCCAGGCGCTGGCCGGGGCGACAGGTGCGATTGCAGTCAATATCGCGGCGGGTGACGCTAATTTGCAATCGAACACCCGGGCTATCGTGGTGGGCGATTTTGCCAAGCTGCGCATGATCCAGGGGCAGCAGATCATTGCCTTGCGGGCCACCGCTCCCGATGCCATGCATTCCATCATCGACGGTAATGCCTTTGCCGGAGCAAAAGGTCTTCTTTCTATCAATCAAGTCAGCGGAGTTGCCAATCGCGAGTCCAATGCGATTGCGATCATGCTGGCTTCACAGGGCATCGAGGAGGCGACGAACCAGCGGCTCGCCGCTTACTCGGTCAACCCGGACGGCGCTACGGGGGGCCGTCCGCAAGGGGCGTCATCATCTTCCAGGCGTTCGGCGGTCGTATCCAATACGGCTTTCGAAGGCAGTGAAGGGGTGGTGCAACTCAATCAGATCGCGGGGATGGGCAATACGGCGGTTAACCGTCTGCTCATCACCGTCGAGCTGCCTCCCCGCTAGTACTTACTAGTTACTACCTTCGACAGGAGATGCAATTATGAGAACGTTCCAGAAAAGTTTGATCGCGCTAGCGATCGCCTCGTTGTTTGTCGTTGCCCCGGCGGCTATGGCCCAGCCGGCAGGTCCATCCAATCCGTCATGTGAAGGCACCACCAGCTGCAGTATCGGGGTGGATTACCTCGATTGGCAGCATAGTTACACATTGAATGCCAGTGCGTATGTGGATATCACCGCTTACATCTACGGCGATGTGCAGTATTACGAGAACGTCGACATCAACACCGACACGCAGATCCGGCGGGTCCGTATGAACAAGGATCTGAGCTTTCTGACCGATGTCTCGATCACCGGTAATCCGACTGTCAGTGGCGACATCAAAACTGACTCGGCAGCCATCGCGGTCATTGATAACCGCCAGCAGATTGGCAGCAATTTTGGTGACAATACACTGCTCAGCAATGATGCGTCGATCAAGGGCAACGTAGGTGAAAATGCCGATGGCAACATCGCCTTCAACGTGGCGGCTGGTGATAACAACGTGCAGGACAATGCTGCAGCATTGGCGGCGGCAGATGCCTCATTTGCCTTCACCATGGCTGATGCTGAAGTGTTCGTTGAGCAGGTTGGCGCCAGCAACATGACCAATAACTTTGGTGTGACCAACACCGCTTCGCTGGCAGGCAATGCGTTGAACTCAGCGGTCGGTAACATCGGTGTGAACATCGCTGCAGGTAACAACAACGCGCAGAAGAACAGTCTGGCGGCTGCTACCGGCACCAACAGCTATGCTCAGGCCACGGTGTCCTCCAACCAGACTTCGGCGGGCAACCAGGTCATGAACACCGGTTACATGGAGCAGGTTCTGAACACTCTCGACGTAAGTCTGTCGGGTAGTGTGGGCGGAAGCGGTAAGGGTGGTTCGGTACTGGGCAGTTACTCCGGGACCTCGGACCAGTTTGCCAATCTCTATCCAGATCTGTGGCAGAGCGGTACCAACACCCATCCAAGTGGACAGTTGTTCGGACATGCTGATTGGGACACCAACACCCAAGGTACGGACATCAATGGCAACCCCATCGATCGTACCGGGGCGATTGATCCGCTGGATCCAAACAATGATGGTGGTGCGTTGGTGTTGAATGACCAGGGTGAGTTGAGCCTGGAGCAGATGGCAGCCACGCTGAGCGGTACGATCAGCTACGCCCAGACTATCGTGGTACTGGCCAGCAACGATGCATCCTTGGCGGGTAACGCTCTGCAGAATGCGACCGGTAACATCGGTGTCAATATCGCTGCGGGTACCGGCAACATGCAAGCTAACACGTTGGCTTTGGCAGTGACGCAGGCAGGCTCGGGTAACCCTCCCCCTGGTGCTGAACTGTAGTAGGTGCTGAAGATGGCATGTTGCAAAACATGTTGTTGACCCAGGATGGTGGGACGGCACAGGCCGTCCCACCCTTTCCACGGTTGGACCTGGAGCATGAAAATGCAAACGAACATTCTTAAACGCTCAGTACTGATCTTGCTACCGATATTGGCTTTGACGTCGGGGTGGAGTGCGGTCAGTGCAGCGGAAATCCGCATGGGCAATATCCTGCCCGCTGGTGAGTTGTATCACGCCAACATTACCAGTATGCGCGAGGGGCGTTATCTCAATATTGTGCAACAGAAAACGGATTTCAGTTGTGGCGCGGCGGCCCTGGCAACCCTTCTACGTTATGCCTATGGTATGCAAGTTGATGAGCAAACCGTGCTGGCCGGAATGCTGGTCAAGTCGAATCCCGAGATCGTGCAGAGGCAGGGGTTCTCTCTGCTTGATCTGAAGAACTACGTCCAACAGTTGGGAATGCGTGCCCGTGGCTATCGAGTATCTGAGCAGCGTCTTCGCTCGTTGCGGGTGCCGGCGATCGTTCTGCTCGATACCAAGGGCTACAAACACTTTGTAGTACTTAAGCGGGTTCTGGGTGATCGCGTTTTTCTCGCCGATCCTGCTATGGGTAACAAAATCATGACTTTGGATGAATTCAAGAAAGCCTGGCCATCGCGTGCCTTGTTCATAGTTATCGGCTCGGGTTTTCGTCGTAATACGGTTTTGCTGCAAGCACGTGGCGGCCCCAGTGCTCGCAAGCTTCTTGCATCCCAGATGGGGCCCATCACGGATGTGGAATTACTGGATTTCGGGTTCAGTCACGCCGATCTGTTTTGAGGAGAGGACGACATGAAAGTTTCTGGATGGGTGATAGTACTCGCGCTTGTGGCCAGTGGCTGGGCCGGCGTGGGCCATACATCAGATAAAAAGCTGCCGGAACAGTCCAGACCCGTTGGAATCAAGCCAATCCCCGATCCCGAATTGGCGATGATGCGGGGACGCTTCATGACCGGCAACGGCATAGTGCTCTATTTCGGTGTGGAAATGTTGTCCAACTGGGTTAGCCCGGATGGGCGGGTACTCAGTGGTGGTGCCCTGCTGGCTTTCGATTTCAGTTCCGGTTCGCCGATGGTTACCTTCACCCCCACGGTCAGCATCGTGCAAGGGACGGCTAGCGGAGTGCTGGTCGATACCAGCGGCCGGGTCGTTGATTCCAGCGGCTTGGACAACGTAAGCGGCCTGGTGCAGAGCACCCAGATTGCCGGGGATGGTAATTACGCCAGCAACACCACCGAGGTGCAAGTGCTTAGCAGCATGCCTGCCAACACTATTTCAGGTGCCCGCTCACCTAACGCATCGGTGACTGATGGTGATGCCAGCGTCAGTGCTTCGCTGGATGCCAATCAGGTCACCTTACGCCTGAATATGTCCGGGCAGGGTAGTTCTCAACAACGCATCCGCGGCAGTGCCGTCGGCACGGGCTCGGTGTGGCAAACCATCCGGATTACCGGAGACGGTCATTGGATCAGTAATCAATTACGGCTGACTTTGGTGCAGCCGAATCAATCCTTCAGCTTGCCGCTGAAACTGAGTGTGGCGCGGTCGATAGGATTGTTGAATGGTCTGAACAAAGGCCATTAAAGCGGTAACAGCAACACTTGAACAAGCATTGAAATTTACCATAACAGGGGCAAGTCATGAATCGATTGAAAACCGGATCCTTGCTGGCACTTATCATCTGGTCGATGGCCTTTACTTTACCGGCTCTGGCACAGGACAGTACCCCCACTGACGAAAGTGCCAGGATTACCGAACAACAAAACGAGATTCAGACTCTGCAGCGTGAGTTACAGAATTTGAAGTCACGTTATGCAGCGGAAGTTCGCAAGCTACGTACCATTGAAACGCGCCTGCAGACACTGACCGCCAAAGTACTTGCCAAGCAGGGGGTACAACGTGTGGCGGACATGCAGAATGCATCACAAGCAAAGACCCAGGCAGCCCTGGCAGCGGCACGAGGCACGCAGTCGGCAGCGGGTGCCCGAGCGGTAATCGGCAGCGAAATTGCCAGTCAACGCGGTACCGAGCCTTCACGCAGTGTTGAGGATGTGCTTATCCAGCAGCACACCGTCTTCGATCAACCGCTAATTCTAGAAGTGGGTCTGACCTATACACGCTATGACCGCAAACAATTGACGCTGAATGGTTTTCTTGCTCTGGACGCGATCTTCCTAGGTAGCATAGCAGTCGAGAATGTCGAGTCGGATACCTTCAGCTACAACTTTGCAGCTCGCAAGGCTTTGTCGCCCAATCTTTCGGTTAGCGTGAACGTACCGTTCGTGCAGCGCTGGACAACCTATCAGAAAGGAGGGGCCGGTGGATCGGCGGCATCGGTGGCCCAGGCCGACATAGGTGGCAAGGTAGGAATCGGCGATGTGAGCATGAATATGTCCTACCGAATATTTCGGGAAACTATAAACCGACCTGAAATTGTTATCACCGGTGGCTTCGCGGCACCAACCGGGCAGGCCCCGTACGGGATTACCTGGCAGGTTCTGCAGCGTGATCAACAGAATTTCATCCAGTTTGCCGTGCCAACCAAGCAACCGACGGGGCAGGGCATCTGGAGTGCGAACCTAGGGGCCTCATTCCTGAAGACATTGGACCCGGCGATTCTGTTTGCCAATGTTAGTTTGACGCATACTTTTCGCAAGCATTTTGCTGATCTGGATACCAGTGCCGATACCATGACGCCGGGTACGGTGTATCTGGGTAATGCTTTCAACTATGGCGTTGGTATAGCCTTTGCCCTCAACGAGAAAACCAGTTTGAGCATGGCCTTCTCGCAGCGTTTGAACGGCAATGCGAAAATTCGTGCTGATGACGCCACTTTCAGTGAGACCATCATTGGCAGCGATGGTAATGCGGCAACCTTGAATATAGGCATGACTTACGCGCTCAGCGACAAGATGACCTTCGTCAGCAGTTTGGGTATTGGACTGAGCCCGGACGCACCGGACTTTATGCTTACCGCCAAAGTTCCGTTTACGTTATAGCGGCAGCACAAGCCGCAGTTACTGCGCTGTTGTCCTGCTAGGTATGCCGTAGGGCTTGACAGGTTTGCATATACTAAGGATTATGACTGTCCAGTCAGTCATTATTTTTTAGGATACGGTGCAGCCACTATGCAAAAGGGCAATACGGGCCAGCAACAGCGGCAAGAAGCGGTTCTTCGGGCTGCCGTTGAGGTTTTTGCAAAACGAGGATTCCAAGGGGCGACCGTCGAGGAAATTGCCCGGCGGGCAGGTGTCGCAAAGGGCACGCCATACCTCTATTTCTCTGACAAGGCGGACATGTTCTACGCTGTGTTTGAACAATGGTCCAGCGAGATCATCGCGGCCGGTTCCCCATTGGAGTCAAGTACGAGATCCAGTGCGCGAGACCGACTGATGGCCATGGCACTGGGGGCCGCCGACTATATGGACGCCCACCGGGAATGGTTTCCGCTCAGCATGGAAGTCTGGTCAGCTTCCAGTATCCCGGCGTTGCGGGAGCGATTTTCGGAGGCGCTCAAGGAACTTTACGCCCGTTGCCGGGAGGCGGTCGTGGTAATCATCCATTCCGGTCAGGCCAGTGGTGAATTCCGCAAAGATGTGGATCCCTATGCCTTGGCAGCGTTACTGACGGGCGCTGTGGATGGCCTGTTTCTGCAGTGCTGGTTTGATCCGCAGCTGGATGCCAAACACCTGCTGCGCGGATTCTTTGATGTGCTGTTGCGCGGGCTTGCCAATCCCAGATTAGGAGATCGCTCATGAATGTGAGGCCCACAAGGCGGGTTGTATTGGCCGTTGGCGGTGTGTGGCTGCTGTTCAGTAATGTCGCACTTGCTGCCTCTGATCCCACAGCA
>QILI01000118.1 GCA_003233305.1 Mizugakiibacter sp. | reverse complement strand
ACCGGGGTGCTCGACACGCTGGCGACAAAGCTGGAAATGGCGGACACCGCCCCCAGCCAGGGGCAGCGCGAAGTCTATGCCGACTACCGTGGGAAACTCACCCGGTTACTCGCCCGATGGGAAAAAGTACGCCGTCCCTAACGCCACCTATCGATTCATACATCCGGGCTACGCAAGGCAACAGCAAACGTAGTCCGGATGAAGTGCCAGCGTAATCCGGGATGAATCGATACTGAAATCATCGGGTGACACCGTAAGTCGTGACGTTCTTGCGCAAGAATGAGCTTTACTATGCTACAGCAGTTTTTGGTACCTATTGTTATACTCTATGCGGCCTTTTTCATTCGGGCAGTGTTCATAGCAAATCGGTCGGGTGGCGTTAGAAAGATAATCACGAGTGTCCTTAACACATTGGTTGCCTTATTACTCGCTGTGTCGTTTTGGTTGAGTTGGCATACAACCAGTGGTAACTCAGCATTCCTGCAGTGGGTGGTGTTCGTATCTGTTTGTGTGGCATTTGTTATGGCTCTGGCTACCTTGATTCGCCGTGTAGTGCACCTGCGATTCAGCCACCACCATGGCAATTAACCAGAGTCCAATAAAGGATACAAATAAGCGAAGTCTAGAACCGTAGAAGAACCGGGTCAGAGCTCCTTATTACTCGGGGGTTCTAACCCCGTTCGTTCATGTCTCCAGTCCATCGAGATATTTCTCGGCATCCAATGCGGCCATGCAACCGAAGCCGGCACTGGTAACGGCTTGCCGGTACACCGAGTCGGCTACATCGCCGGCTGCGAACACACCGGGGACAGTGGTCGCGGTGACATTGCCCTGTAGGCCACTGTGGATCTGCAAGTAACCCTTTTCCATGTCCAACTGGCCTTTGAAAATGCCGGTGTTGGGGCTATGGCCAATGGCGATAAACACTCCATTTACCGTGATGTCGCAGCGGTCACCGTTCTGGGTATTGGTTAGACGCAGCCCGGTCACCCCGGCCTGGTCGTTGCCCAGGACTTCTTCAGGGATGTGATTCCAGATGATTTCGATATTGCCGGTGCGTTGCTTCGCGAACAGTTTGTCTTGCAAGATTTTTTCTGCCCTCAGGCTATCGCGACGATGGATCAGGGTGACCTTGCTGCAGATGTTGGCCAGATACAGGGCTTCTTCGACGGCGGTGTTGCCACCACCAATCACGGCTACCTCCTGATCGCGGTAGAAGAACCCATCACAGGTGGCGCACGCTGAAACGCCTTTGCCTTTGTAAGCCTCCTCGGAAGGTAATCCCAGGTAGCGGGCACTGGCTCCGGTGGCAATGATCAGCGCATCGCAGGTGTATTGCCCGCTGTCGCCGTCGAGCCGAAATGGATGAGCGGTCAGGTCAGCAGTATGAATCTGGTCGAAAACAATTTCCGTATCAAAGCGTTCGGCGTGTTTTTGCATGCGTTCCATGAGTTCCGGCCCCTGCACACCGTTAGGGTCGCCGGGCCAATTGTCCACTTCGGTGGTAGTGGTGAGTTGGCCTCCGGCTTCCAGTCCGGTGATCAACAGCGGCTTGAGGTTGGCCCGTGCGGCATAGACGGCGGCGCTGTATCCGGCCGGTCCTGAACCAAGAATAAGAAGTCGGCTGTGACGAGGTTCGCTCATGTATAATTTCCTGTCGTTTGAGGTGAGATAGCTAGCAAGTCGGCGCCCATACTTCGGGCCGTGTTGTACTCGTGAACTTTGTTCAGCGAGAATGGTGCCGATGGGCTTGCGAATCAAGCCGCTTGATATTTTCCCCCTCCGTGGCAAGATTTTTTGAGGATTTATTCATGCGTATCGGCATCCCTACCGAAACCAAGACACTTGAAGGGCGCGTGGCGCTCGTCCCCGCGGCTTGTGCCGACCTGATTCGCCATGGCCACCAAGTTTGTATGCAAGCTGGGGCCGGCGTCAAAAGTGGTTTTTCTAATCAGGCTTACACTCGGGTCGGGGTTGATATTGTTGCCGATGCCGCAGCCCTTTATGAGCAGGGTGAGCTGATTGTCAAGGTCAAGGAACCGATCGCCGGGGATCTGGCCTTACTCAAAAAACATCACTTGCTGTTTTGTTATTTGCATCTGGCTGCTGAGCCGGAGCTGACCCGTCGCTTGCTGGAGATCGGCCTTACCGGAGTGGCTTTCGAGTCGGTGGAAGAGAGTAACGGTGATCTGCCTTTGCTGGTGCCGATGTCGATCATTGCCGGCAGGATTGCGACCCAGATAGGTACCCATCTGTTGCATCAACCTGCGGGGGGCAAAGGCAAGCTGTTGGGAGGCCTGCCCTCAACCGAGCGTGGCAAGGTGGTGGTGCTGGGTGCCGGAGCGGCCGGGGGCAATGCTGCGGCCTTGGCTGCAGCGGGTGGCGCCAATGTGCTCGTCTTCGACAAACGCCCCGATCGACTGGCACAAATGATGGCTCTCGGCAGTAATGTGACCGGCTTGTATCCCTATGAGGAATATGTAGCCCGCGAAGTGCGTGATGCGGATCTGGTTATCGGTGCGGTACTGGTGCATAGCGCCAAGGCCCCTCATGTGGTCAGCAAGGCGATGATTGGCGACATGGAGCCGGGCAGCGTAATGGTCGATATTTCCATCGATCAGGGGGGGTGTTTCGAGACTTCGCGGCCGACCACCTATGCGGATCCCACCTACGACGTTGACGGGGTGACCCATTTTGCCGTAACCAATATGCCCGGAGCGGTCCCGCAGACCTCTACCCAGGCGATTTCCGCAGCGATTCTGCCGTTTGTTCAGCGTCTGGCGAGCGATTCGGCATGGCGTGATTTTGAACCGCTACGCCGTGGCATCAATGTGGAACAAGGCGCCATCGTGCATCCGGCGTTGCAGGGACTGGTGTAAGCTCGCCTCATACAGATGGGGACTGACCGAAGGTGGCTAGAGGAGTAAAGAACCCCGGTGTGACGACGGCTCATCCGGCTATCTCGCAGGCCGTTCGGCATGTGCTACAGGAAGCCAGTGCGCTGCTGTTATTGCCGCTGGGTATTTATCTTTTCTTGAGCTTGGTCACCCGCAACTCTGCCGATCCGTCCTGGTCCTATTCGGGGCCGGTGGTGTTGGTACACAATCTGGGTGGTCGAGTCGGTGCCTACCTAGCGGATGGCTTCTTTTCAATCTTCGGCATCGTTGCCTATGTGTTCCCATTGCTTTTGGTATGGCTGGCGTTTCGAGTGTTGCGGAGTGCCCCGGTAGCAGTCCGTTCTGCTTATGAGCCGATGTTAAAGCTGGTCGGCCTGGTCAGTTTCCTACTTGCAGCAGCGGCGTTGGCTACCTTGGCAGGCGGTTCCCAAAGTAGCTTGCCAGTGGGTACCGGCGGTATTCTCGGCGAGCAGATTGCCCTACTACTGGCTGGTGGCTTGGGTGAAGCCGGTGCAGTGCTGTTGCTGTTTGCCTTGTGCCTGGTCGGCATAACCCTAGCTACCGGGTTTTCTTGGTTTCGGCTGATGGACTGGGTAGGCCTGCGTACCCTGGGCTTTCTGGCTTGGTTGCGGTTACGTTTACGCAAGGCGCCGGAAGCCTTGGAAGTTCGGGCGGTACGTCTGCAGCGAAGCGATAACCGTAAGCGGGGTCGCGAGCGCAAAACCAAGCTCGCGCCGGTCCGTATCGAGGCACCGGTGCCGATAGTTGAAAAAAGTGAACGGGCTACGCGTGAGCGGCAGATACCTCTATTTACCGGGGCCTCCAACCCGGGTGAGCTGCCACCGCTGTCTCTGCTTGATGAACCTGTACCACAGGCTAAGGGTTGGTCTACAGAAGCACTCAAGGTACTTTCCGAACAGCTCACCGCCAAGTTGCGGGATTTCCGCATTGATGCTCGGGTTACCAGCGTTTTCCCAGGGCCGGTCATAACCCGCTTTGAGGTCGAGCCTGCACCGGGAGTACGAGGCAGTCAGATTTCCAGCCTGGACAAGGATATTGCCCGTGGACTCTCGGTACAGAGCGTTCGCGTGGTCGATGTGATTCCGGGTAAAAACACCATTGGCATCGAGATTCCGAATACCCAACGTGAAATCGTTTATCTCACCGAGATGCTGCGCTCCAAGGAATTCGATACCCCCCGTTCTCCGCTAAGTCTGGCTCTTGGCAAGGATATCGGAGGGCGTACCACGGTTGTGGATCTTGCCAAGATGCCCCACTTGCTGGTGGCGGGTACCACCGGTTCAGGTAAATCGGTGGCCCTCAATGCCATGGTGTTGAGCTTGTTGTATAAGGCCACGGTTGAAGAAGTCCGCATCATCATGATCGACCCGAAAATGCTGGAGTTGTCGGTCTATGAAGATATCCCGCATTTGCTGGCACCCGTGGTCACTGATATGAAAGAGGCCGCCAACGCATTGCGCTGGTGCGTCGCCGAAATGGAACATCGCTACCGCTTGATGGCAGCCCTGGGGGTGCGTAATCTGAGCGGTTTTAACAAGAAAATACGCGAAGCCATGGCGGCCGGTCAGCCTTTGCTTGATCCACTGTTCTGTAACGATACGGCACCGCCTGGAGAGCAGGCGGAGCCTTTGCAGGCTTTGCCTCACATCGTGGTGGTCATCGACGAATTCGCCGACATGATGATGATCGTTGGCAAGAAAGTGGAGGAATTGATTGCCCGCTTGGCGCAGAAGGCCCGGGCTGCGGGAGTGCACTTGATCCTGGCGACCCAACGACCCTCGGTGGATGTCATCACCGGCTTGATCAAGGCTAATATCCCCACCCGTATCGCCTTTCAGGTATCCAGCAAGATCGATTCCCGCACCATCCTCGACCAATCCGGGGCCGAGACTTTGCTGGGGCATGGCGATATGCTTTACCTGCCCGCCGGTACGGCCACCCCTGAGCGCGTGCATGGGGCCTTTGTCGATGACCATGAAGTGCATCGGGTGGTTGATTGGTTGCGCAAGCAGGGACGTCCTGAGTACGTCGAGGGCGTACTGGAAGAAGTACAGCCGCTTGGTGACGGTAAATTTATTGGTGCTTCGGGTTTGCCCGAGGAATCGGGTGTGGACAGCAACAGTGATGACGCACTTTATGACCGGGCGGTGCGTATTGTTACGGAGACCCGTCGGGGGTCGATTTCCGGCGTGCAACGACATTTGAAGATCGGTTACAACCGAGCGGCGCGGTTGGTGGAACGGATGCAGGCAGAGGGGGTGGTCAGCGAACCTGAGCAGAATGGCAGTCGTACGGTACTGGCACCGCCACCGCCCAAGTGACGGGTAGGCTTGGTTCAGGCGGTATCAGGCAGAATTTTCTTTTACGTGTTGGATATTTCATGCGCTTTCCGTTTATGCGACCTGTTCTCCGTAACCCCGGGATGAGCGGTTTCCTGATACTGCTGGCATTGAGCTTGCTGAATCCTGTGCCTGCTTGGGCGGGAGCGGATGCCCGGACTCAATTAGATACTTTTGCCCGTGCATTGCATAGCCTGAGTGGTCAGTTCAGCCAGAGCTCGGTGGATATGAACGGACAGGTTGGGCGCACTGCTCGCGGTACCATCGCGCTGGCTAAGCCACGCCGTTTCCGCTGGCAGATTACCGCCCCCTACCCGCAGACCATCATTGCTGATGGGAGCAAGGTGTGGGTCTATGATCCGGAACTGGAGCAGGTCAGTGTGCGTGATCAGAGCAATGCCGAAGCGCATAGTCCGTTGAGTGTGCTGACCGATCCAGGACTTCTCGGCAAGACCTACAAAATCGCCGAAGAAGGCTCCAGAGATGGCCTGCAGTGGTTGCGTCTGCAGCCTAAAACCCGGCATGCCCAGTTCAAGTACGCCGAGCTGGGTTTTGCCAATAATGAGTTGCGGGTGATGCGTTTTGAGGATCTGTTGGGGGATCAGACCACGATCCGCTTTAGTCACTGGCAGCGTAATCCTGTCTTGCCTGCGCAGACGTTCCGGTTTGTACCGCCACCGGGTACTGACATAGTCGGCACTGCAGCAGGTACGGTGCAGACCTATCCGATACAGCACTGAGAGCGGCTCGCGCCGTATGATAGCGACCATGGCCAAGAAGCTCCCTCGCTCCAGTCCTGCTATCGACCTACTGAGTTCTCAGGAGCCTGAGGCCCTCAAGCCCTTGGCCGATCGTATGCGGCCACGGGCCTTGGACGGGATGGTTGGACAATTACGCCTGTTGGCTTCCGATGCCCCTTTTCGGCGAGCCCTGGAGGCCGGTCAAGTGCATTCCATGGTGCTGTGGGGGCCTCCGGGCTGTGGCAAGACCACGCTGGCACGGCTGGTGGCGCGCTATGCAGATGCTGAGTTTCTGGCTATTTCAGCCGTACTCTCTGGACTTGCCGAGGTACGTCAGGCCTTGGCGCAGGCTGAAGTGCGGTTCGCCCAGGGCTTGCGTACCGTCTTGTTTGTCGATGAGGTGCATCGCTTCAACAAGGTGCAGCAGGACGCTTTTCTTCCACATATCGAGAAAGGTATCATCGTATTGGTGGGGGCAACCACCGAGAATCCCTCTTTCGAGCTCAATTCGGCGCTGCTGTCACGCTGCCGGGTCTATGTGCTCGATGCCTTGGCCGAGGACGATATCGTCGATGCCTTGAACAAGGCGCTGCATGATAGCGAACATGGACTTGGTGCCCAATCGCTGCATCTGCATGCTGAGGGCCTCAAGCTGATCGCCCAGGCTGCCGATGGCGATCTGCGACGGGCCCTGACCCTGCTCGAAATCAGTGCTGAACTGGCTGATGATGGGTATATCGGCGCGGATACTCTGGCCCAGGTGCTGGCCGATCGACAGCGACGTTTCGACAAGGGTGGGGAACAGTTCTACGACCAGATCTCTGCCTTGCATAAATCGGTACGCAGCTCCGACCCGGATGCTGCCCTGTACTGGTTCACCCGCATGCTCGATGGCGGTTGCGATCCGCTGTATCTGGCTCGCCGTATGACCCGCATGGCCAGTGAAGACATTGGACTGGCTGATCCGCGTGCCCTGACACTGACTTTGAATGCCTGGGATACCTACGAGCGCTTGGGCAGCCCTGAAGGTGAGCTGGCACTGGCGCAAGCGGTCGTGTATCTCGCTATCGCCGCCAAGAGCAACGCACTCTACAAGGCCTACGCTGCAGCCCGCCGCCGGATACACGAAACCGGCACACTTGAGGTGCCCATGCACTTGCGTAATGCCCCGACCAAGTTGATGAAGGAACTGGGCTATTCCAAGGGCTACCAATACGACCACGACTTGCAGGAAGGCGTGGCATTGGATCAGCAATGTATGCCGGATGCCCTGCATGGCGAACAGTATTACCGGCCCGTCAATCGTGGTCTGGAAGCGAAGATCAAGGAGCGCCTGCAAACCCTCGCAACACTGCGCCGGCGGGCTCGCCAGCCGACCGGCAAGGACCCGGCTCCATGATCTCTCGGCGGTCCGTCGGTCCTGGAAGCCCCGGATGCGAATTTTTGAGGATTGCCTGCAAAACGCCTGAGCAGGGATAATGACGGCTTGTACCGAGGAATTCCCATGCTTGATCCCAATCTATTGCGTACGCACCTTGAAGAAGTAGCCGGACAACTGGCTCGTCGTACATTTATCCTCGATACAGATGAATACCAGCGGCTGGAACAGCGCCGCAAGAGTCTGCAAACTCATACCCAGGCATTGCAGAATCTTCGCAAGACCCACTCCAGGGCCATTGGTCAGGCCAAGGCACGGGGTGAAAATGCGAGTGACCTACTGGCTGAAGTGGCCGGCTTGGGTGAGCAGATCAAGGTCAGCGAGCAGGAATTCGCCGGGGTCCAGGCGCAACTTACCGAGCTGTTTCTAACATTCCCCAATCTCCCGGATGCCGATGTTCCGGAGGGCAAGGACGAGAGCGAAAACCTTGAGCTTTCCCGCTGGGGTGAACCCCGGAGCTTCGATTTTCAGGTACACGATCACGTTGAACTGGGCGAGCGTCACGGCTGGCTTGATGGTGAGGCGGGAGCCCGGCTTGCCGGTGCCCGGTTCACGGTGCTGCGTGGGCAGATGGCCCATCTGCACCGGGCGCTGGCGCAATTCATGCTGGATCTGCATACCCACGAGCACGATTATCTTGAATGCAATGTGCCGCTGCTGGTCAATACCGAATCCATGCAGGGTACCGGGCAACTGCCTAAGTTCGAGGAAGACCTGTTTGCGACGCACGTTGGGGAGTCGCGTCGTTACCTGATTCCCACGGCGGAAGTCTCGCTCACCAATCTGGTGCGCGAGAGTATCATCACTGCCGGAGAGTTGCCGTTGCGGATGACTGCACACACGCCGTGCTTCCGTGCTGAGGCGGGTTCTTATGGCAAGGATGTACGCGGCATGATCCGCCAGCACCAGTTTGAAAAAGTCGAACTGGTGAGCATTACCCGTCCTGATGAATCTTTAGCCGAACATGAGCGGATGACGACGGCAGCAGAAACTGTGCTGCAGCGCTTGGGTTTGCCATACCGCAAGATATTGCTGTGCACTGGCGACATGGGTTTTGCAGCACGCAAGACCTATGACCTTGAAGTTTGGTTGCCTTCTCAGAACACCTATCGGGAAATCAGTTCCTGCTCGAATTGCGGTGATTTCCAGGCTCGTCGTATGCAGGCCCGCTGGCGCAACCCTGACAGCGGCAAGCCCGAGCTGGTGCACACTCTCAACGGCTCTGGGGTCGCTGTAGGCCGGGCTCTGGTGGCTGTGTTGGAGAACTATCAAAATGCTGACGGTTCCATCAACGTACCTGAGGTATTGCAGCCCTATATGAATGGCATAACAGTGATTTCTTGATATTAAAAACCTGGATCCGGATGCTTGAGGAAAATGAGGAGTAAGTGCGTGTGCGGTATTGCAGGCAGCGGGTGAACGCGTAATCAGGTGCTTATTCCGGGGCGGCTGCCACCCGTAAGCTCGGTAGCGGCTGCGGTATACTTCGCTGCCTTGGGCAAAGGTAGATAGCACCCCAATAGCGGCATCACATTGCAGCATAATTGAAAATAAACGGAGAGATGGCCGAGCGGTTTAAGGCACCGGTCTTGAAAACCGGCGTGGCAGCAGTGCCACCGTGGGTTCGAATCCCACTCTCTCCGCCACCTTTCAGGAATCTGTAGGACTGGTTTTCGCTAGAGCGATGGTATTGCTGTAGCCGGATGAGAAGCCGCGGATAGAAATCAGGTTCGACGGAATCGTTGGGAACGATTCCGGACCGCCACAGGCGGGCCCGTAGCGCGCAGCGCGGAGGGTGAGGCTCAGGATGAGCCGAGCAATCCCACTCTCTCCGCCACCTTTCAGGAATCTGCAGGACTGGTCTTTGCCAAAGCGATAACGAGAACCAATAGTTGACAGGTTAATCCATATCAGGATGTGGTGAGGTACGAACCTCATCAATCAAGACTGCATAGTCAGGATTAGCGATTGAGAGTCCTTTTAACAGGTGCTGTTATCAGCTGCTACAATCAACAGCATATAATCATGCTGATAGATGTTATCCATGGGGATTAAGTTTTCCGAAGACGTGGTACTGCTGACGGATTTGAAGGTCAATCCAGGCAAGGTGGTTCGGCATGCCGCCGAGGTGCACCGGCCGGTACTCTTGACTAGCCGTGGGCGTGGGGTGGCTGTGCTGCAATCCGTCGTAGACTACGAAGCTTCTCAGGAGGAGCGGGACTTTATGCGGGCGGTGGTGACGGGTCTTGCCGATCTTAATGCTGGACGGGAGCTATCTCTGGAAGAGGTAAAGACCCGATTCGAGTTGTCAGTTTCAGAGTGATGCCATTGGCTGAGGTCACTATCGGCTTTGCGGAATCGGCAGTTTCCGATCTGGATGAGATCCGACTTTGGTATGTAGAACAGGGGGTTCCCGATGTTGGGGAAAGGCTTATTGCCGAGATCTTGCAACGAGTCGAGGCGCTAGGAAAGCATCCTGAGTTGGGTCGAATTGTGCCCGAATTTGAGCAGGCTTTTTTGAGAGAGTTGATCCAGCCACCTTTTCGTATTGTTTATAGGCATGATCCGGGAAAGATTCGCATCGTGCGTGTCTGGCGCGGTGAGCGCTTGTTACGATTATCGAAGGCCCCGTGAGTCTCTATCAAGCCTCGTGAAGATAACGATAAATTGCAGTACCGGATAAGGTTGACGGCGGTTACGGATTGGGGTCGTTGTAAGTGGCCCTCTCCACCATTTCACGCCAGACCGGGCAGTAGTGCCTTCAGGCCGATCACCATGAACTGCACCGCGATTGCAGCCAGCATCAAGCCCAGTATCCGAGTGGCGATGCGAATGCCGGTCTCGCCCAAGCGAGCTGAAAGTGGCACGGCAACTCGTAGGGTCAAGAATACGGCAAGTGCCACCAGCAGGATGTTGACGATCATGAAAAGATAACTGGTCGCCTCGTGCAGGTTTTGCGCAGTGATGATGACTGCGGAGAGGCTGCCCGGCCCGGCCAGCAAAGGTATCGCCAATGGAACCACGGCCACATCATCCTTTTCCACGCCTTCTTCTGTCTCTTCGCTGGTCTGCCGAGTTCGGTTAGGTCGACCCTGCAGCATCTGGATCGCCATCATCAGGATCAGCAGACCGCCACCGACCCGGAACGCATTGAGATCGATCCCGAACAAGGCCAGGATCCAGCGACCTAAAAAAGCCGCAATCAGTAAGGTGATAGCGACGGCGATAGAGGTTACTCGGGAGGTATGGCGTCTTTGCAAGGGGCTCTGGCCGTCCGTTATGGCAACAAACAGAGGAATGGCACCCAGCGGATTGACGATAGCAAGTAGGGCTACCAGCGATCGCAAAGCGTGGGTAAGTTCCAGTTCGTGCATGGTGTTGTCGGTGTTTTTGCTTGGCTCAGAAAGGGCTCGCAGACTAGCATGTTAAAGGTGATAACGGGATGCCGGAGTGTGCGGTCTGCAAAGACAGTATGTACCCATATTGCGTAAGCGTGATGACACCCCAGAAATTCTGTCATCGGGTTCACCCGGTTTTTCGAGTGTAATGCTTCATCCTGTTTGAAGCGTTTTATTCAGAGACTGTTTTGCGTAGATAACTCAGCAAGAGGTAAGCCCCCGGCTTTGCCGGGGGACTCACCAAGGTTTGACCTATACGACGGTCATTGTGAACCTAAAAACTCGACCAAGAGATGAGGTTCACAATGAAAGAGTATCAAAGCTTGAGTCATACCCGATGGGATTGTAAGTACCACGTTGTGTTTATTCCGAAGCGGAGGAAGAAGCGAGTGTTCGGAGTGTTGCGTGAACAGTTGGTAGAGGTGTTTCACGAACTGGCATTGCACAAGGAATCGAAGATTGTGGAAGGCCATCTGAGGCACGATCACCTCCACATGTGCCTGAGCATCCCGCCGAGGTATGCGGTGTCGAACGTTGTGGCTTATCTCAAAGGCAAGAGTGCGATCGTGATCGCCAGGCGATTTGCAGGAAGGTGTCGAAATTTCACAGGGCAGTCATTTTGGGCGCGAGGTTATTTTGTTTCAATGATTGGTTTGACTGGATCCCGGGTCTAGGCCCGGGATGGTAGATTTTTTTGTAGTGCCCGCGACCATTCTTGCCATTTCCACGTAGGCGGGAATCCACTGAAAGAAGCCATGACCACGCAGAGGGTATCCGCTATGGTACCGAGCTGGAGTCTAGTGCTTAGCTAGATCTTGCGCAGCGCGTCGATGTGCTGACGGGTACGACGGGCACTGGCGGTGATGGCATCGAAATTACGCTCAGCCAGCCATTCCGGGCGCACCATCCACGAACCACCGATAGCGACAACATTGGCTTGGCCAAGGTATTCGGTCATATCGTTTTCACGGATGCCGCCGGTGGGGCAGAAGTGTAGATCGGGAAACGGTCCATGCAGGGCGCGCAGCATGGCCGTGCCACCGAGGATCGAGGCCGGAAAAAGTTTCATCACCCCGAAGCCGTGTTGTAACAAAGCGATGATTTCTGTGGGTGTTGCAGCACCGGGAATGGCCGGAATAGGCGCTTCGGCGAGAGCCTCAGCAAGGGCCGATGGGGTGCCGGGGGTAACCAGAAAATCTGCCCCGGCCTTGATTGCAGCATCAACCTGACTTGAATCGAGAACTGTGCCGGCACCGACCATGATCTGTGGCAGGGCACTCTTGACTTCGCGCAGTGCGTCGAGCGCCGCCGGAGTACGTAGGGTGATTTCGACCGTGTTCAATCCGCCGGCGAGTAAGGCTCTAGCTATCGCGATGGATTCAGCCACATCATTGACCGTGAGCACTGGCAGCACCCCTGCTGCATGCAGCAAGGGGCGTACCTTGTCGGGCAAGGAAGCGGGATTCATGGGGTTTCCTTGCTTGCTGGCTGGGCAGTGGCAGCTGTTTCGTAGAGAGAAATGGATAGTGCTCCCTCCTCAGGCAGACCGACCCGAGCCCGATTGCCGGCAAACAGTACCCGGCCGATATCGATAGCGGAAGGATGGGAGTTGGAGGCTACTTGGCGCGCCGCCAGGGTCGCGGCATCGACCTTGAGCTCGAGCCGGTTGTGAATAGTATCGAGCAGAATCACATCACCATCACGGATTTTTGCCAACGGGCCACCGGCTGCGGCTTCCGGAGTGAGATGAATCGCTGAAGGAACCTTGCCCGAAGCCCCCGATAGCCGGCCATCAGTAACCAGAGCGACCCGGCTGCCTTGATCCTGTAGGTAGCCGAGCAACGGGGTGAGGCTGTGCAGCTCGGGCATACCGTTGGCACGAGGCCCTTGAAAGCGGACCACGGCGACAAAATCGTGCGGTAAGCGTTTGGCAGCGTGTAGACGGGCGAGTTCTTGTTGATCATCGACCACCACAGCCGGGGCTTCGATGCAATGCCGATCCTCGGGCAAGGCCGAGACCTTGATCAGTGCTCGACCCAGGTTGCCGGTGAGCAGGCGCAGCCCGCCGTGTGGGTCGAAAGCACGGTCTACCGGGCGCAGAATATCTTCATCAGCACTACTGGGAGTGCCTTCGGCGTAACTAAGCCGGTCGTCGTACACGCGTGGCTCATGCGTATAAGCTTCTAGGCCACCGGTAACCACGGTTTCGACATCACCGTGGATCAACCCGTTGCTGAGTAGCTCGCGCAGCAGAAAGGCTGTGCCTCCGGCGGCGTTAAACTGGTTTATGTCCGCTTGCCCATTGGGATATAGGCGTACCAGTAGCGGCACCACTTCGGCGATATCGTGGTAATCGTCCCAGGTGAGGGTGATCCCGGCGGCGCGGGCAACGGCGATCCAGTGAATGGTGTGATTTGTCGAGCCGGCGGTCGCCATGAGTACACTGATGGCATTGACCAGGCTGCGTTCGTTGATGAGTTGGCCGAGTGGACGGTAGTCCTGTCCCAGGGCAGTGATGGCCAGGGCACGTTCTGTGGCGCTGCGAGTCAGGGCTTCGCGCAAGGGCGTGCCGGGATTGACGAAGGCCGCCCCGGGTAACACCAGGCCCATGGCCTCCAGCAACATCTGGTTGGAGTTGGCGGTGCCGTAGAAGGTACAGGTGCCGGGGGCATGGTAGGCACCGGCCTCGGCTCGCATCAACTCTTCGCGACTGGCTTTACCAGCGGCATAGCGTTCGCGTACTTCCGCCTTGGCTTTGTTTGGCAGGCCTGATGGCATGGGTCCGGAGGGCACAAAGATACCCGGCAGATGTCCGAAAGTCAGTGCTCCGATCAGCATGCCCGGCACAATCTTGTCGCAGATGCCGAGATACAGTGCGCCGTCGAATACATCATGGCTGAGGGCGATAGCGGTACCTTGGGCGATCACATCACGACTGAACAGTGAGAGCTCCATGCCGGCCTGGCCCTGGGTGATGCCGTCGCACATGGCCGGCACTCCGCCGGCTACTTGGGCCGTGCCACCCGCTGCCCGGGCGGCAGCGCGGATCTTCTCCGGAAAATTATGAAACGGCTGGTGGGCCGAGAGCATGTCGTTGTAAGCGGTGATAATGCCGAGGTTAGGGCCTTGTTCACCTATCAGCCGGTTCTTGTCGATATCACCGCAGGCCGCGGTTCCATGAGCCAGATTGCTACAGCTCAGGTGGGTACGAAAGGGTTGGGGTTGGCGTGAGTGCTCGATCATCTCCAGATAACGTGCCCGACCATCATGGCTGCGCTTGCGGATGCGTTCTGTCACTTCGCCAATACGGGAATGCAGGTTCATTAGGTTCTCCGAGTTTAGAGTTCAGGGGTGCCAGTGCACAGCCAGTGCTGCACCGGGAGTTTCCCAGGTGGTGCGTATGGGGGCCTTGCGAGCATGGGTGTACTTGCTGCAGGCCTGCTCAAACACTGTGAGTTTGTGCATGCCGGTGAGCAGCAGCAGGCGTCGTCGGGCCATACCGAGGCCGGCCGGAGTCAGACTCACCCGCTGCGGCCAGTTGCCGGCACCGGGGCAGTGGCTAGCGTCCACGGCCGCATAGGGTTGTGGATTGGCCAACGCAGCATCAAGATTGCTGGCGCCGGGAAAAAGTGAGGCGGTATGTCCGTCTTCACCCATACCTAGTACCACGACGCTGATCGGTAGGGACTCGCTGGCCAGACGCAGATTAGCGTCGTGGGCGGCGTGAGTTGCATCGATAACGGTGTCGAGTATGGGCCAAAAACGGGCTTTGGTTGCGGCTCCCGTAAACAGGTGTTCACGCAGTAGATCGGCGTTACGGCCGGGCTGAGCTGCGTCGATGACCCGTTCATCAACCAGCGATACCGTGATCTGTGGCCAAGGCAGATCGGCTTTGGCCAAGGCGTGGAAGACGGGAACGGGGGTACCCCCTCCGGAAACCAGTAGCAGCACATTTTTTGAACTGAGAAGATCGGTACGCAGCGCTTGCACGATGCTTGTGCTGCAGGCTCGAACCCAAGCGTCCTGATCGATATATCTATGGATTACCGGCTGCTGGTGTGGGTTTGAGGGGGTAGCGGTCATGCCGATCCTTGTTTGCAGACTCTGGCGTCGCCGGCACGGTGGATGCGCACCGCACCCGAAGCCAGCGCGGCGGCCCCCAACAGGCCGGGACAGGGATGACGCACGGCCAGTAACGGAACTCGCTGCAGGGCAACGCTGAAGCGACCCTTGAACTCGAAACGATGGCGACAGGCACCTTTTTCAATCCAACTCAGTAGTGGTTCGATGATTCCACCGGCAAGGTAGACACCGTCCCAGGCCCCGAAGCACAGGGCCACATCCCCAGCTACCGCACCGAGTACGGCAGCAAAGACTTCCAGCGTGTGGCGGCAAAGTGAGTCGCCCCGGTCCGCGCAGCGGGTGATGTCTTCAGGGCTGGGTGGTTCACCCGTTTGACCGGCCATGTCGCTGAGTGCGGAATGGATATTGACCAGTCCGAGGCCACAGATCAGGCGTTCGTAAGACACCCGTCCATAGCGTTGCGCCAGGCGCTTGAGAATTTCGGCTTCCTCCTCGTTGCCGGGGGCAAAGTCCATGTGGCCGCCCTCGGTTTCGAGGACGAAGCCCTGCCGGCCGTTGAGAAAAGCCGCGCTGACACCCAGTCCGGTACCGGGCCCGAGTACCGCCAGAGAACGTTCGCCGGTAGCTAATCCCGGAACCGGAGCCCCGATCCTGCATACGTCCTCACTGTCGAGTAGGGCCAGACTGGCGGCCTGTGCAGCGAAGTCATTGACGATACGCAATGAATCGAATTGCAGGCTACGGCGGGTGCTATCAATGGAGAACGCCCAAGGCTGGTTGGTAAGCTTGACTTGGTCACCACGCACATGTGCGGCAATCGCAATAAGACCACTATTGGCCTTGGTATCAAGGGTTTGCAGATGAGCTTGGGCGGCCTCAGCCAGATTCGAGAAATCGGCAACCTGATACACCCGTACGCTGTCCTGGAGTAGCGGTTTCTCCAGACTCGGGTCGGCCAGGGCCAGGCGTAAGTGGGTGCCACCGATGTCGCCAATGAGCGTTACCGAGCTCACCGCTTTTTCTCCCGGCGATAATGACCTGCTGCGGAAATAGTTCCGGGAAGAAAATCAGCGGCATTCTGTGGTCCCCAGGAACCTGCCATATACGGTGACACGGGTACAGGTGCCGCATGCCAGGCGTGGATGACGCTGTCGATCCAGCTCCAGGCGGCTTCGACTTCATCGCCACGCACGAATAAGGTCGGGTTGCCGTGCAGGGCATCGAGAAACAGGCGTTCGTAGGCGATGCGCCGGCGCCGGCTTACTGTGGTCGACAGGTTCAGAGAGATGGGCTGCAGTTCCAGCCCACCCCATTCGGGTGCGGCGAGACTACTCATCAGTTCCAGCTCAATGTTGCCCTCAGGCTGCAAGCGGATGACCAGACGATTAGGGGTGGCCTGCTTGCAGCTGGGGCGGTCAAACAGCCAGTGCGAGACCGGTCTAAAATTCACCACCACCTGGGTACGGCGTTCGGCCATGCGTTTGCCGGTGAACAGGTTGAACGGTACCCCGGCCCAGCGCCAATTGTCGATGTAGGTACGTAGGGCTATCTGGGTTTCGACATCCTCCTGGCCACCGGGCAGGGCATAGCCTTGTACCGGTTGGCCACCAACCACACCGGCTTCATAGCGGCCGCGCACCATGTGCTCTTTGGCAGTCGCAGTCTGCATCGGCCGCAGTGCCTTGAGAACTTTCAGTTTCTCATCACGCAGCGTATCGGCTTCCAGGTTGGAAGGGGGGTCCATGGCTATCAGGCACAGTAGCTGCAACATGTGGTTTTGCACCATGTCGCGTAGTGCGCCGTAATGGGCATAGTAGCTTTCACGTCCGTCCACACCCACTGTTTCGGCCACCAGAATGTGTACCGATTCGATCCAGCGCCGACTCCAGACTGCCTCCAACAGAGTGTTGCCGAAACGCAGGGCGATCAGATCCTGCACTGTAGCTTTGCCTAAATAGTGATCGACGCGATAGATGCGTTGTTCCGGCAGCCATTGTCGTAAGGTCTGGTTGATCGCCTGCGCCGATTGCAGATCGTGGCCGATAGGCTTTTCCAGCATCAGGCGGGCTGGATCATCAAGTAACCCTGCGGCCTTGAGCCCTTCGGCAATAGGTAGAAACAGATCCGGTGGAGTGGCAAGGTAACTGAGTACTTCCGTGCCGATGTTCTCCTGCTTGAGTACCTGCAGAGAAGCCGGATCGCTTAGATCGGCGCTTACATAATGGGTGCGCTGTAATAGCTGGGTGAAGGCTTCGGGATCGAAATCAGAGGCTCCTGCATCTTCTTCAGTGCGTTCGATCAGTTTTTTCCGGAAGCTGGCGTTATTTAGCGGTTGCCTAGCTATCGCCAGTACCCGGAAATTATTGGGGAGCAGACGGTCGGCCCAGAGATTGGCTAGTGATGGAAAGATATGTTTACAGGCTAAGTCGCCAGTCGCGCCAAATAGCAGCAGCGTGTCATGCATAGAACGTTTTCTCCTGCCTAGTAATGCCTTGGAATAAGATTTCAGGTTTCAACTGCAGAGTGGCACCACGACCGGCAATTACTTTGGTGTAGATCGGGTGCTGTCCTTGATCGTAAGTTTCTGTATGGTCCGGTCAACATGGACGAAGTCAAAGAGCTTGGAGTGATCGGTCGATCATGAGTCACGACCCGTCAGCAACCCGATGCAATAGCCGTGTGCAGCACACCCACTAACCATAGCATGGTGCACTGCAAGAAGATTTCCGTATCGACCCAGGGCCGCAACTTTTTTTAATCTTATGGTGAAAATGTGTATCGTTGGGTTCGTCACTGAAACCGGTGTACTGATTTTGAGTCAGGATGGGCGGGATAGTTCCTCCCGACTGTAAAGAAAAATAAGCACAGTGGTTTCAAGAGTCAGCCTCCGGGATCGGTTTTGTGTCCGGCATGGAAACCTGTACTCGCATTACTAGCAGCGCGGCAATGCCGAGAAATACCCCCGCTAAACGGATCACGTTGTCCGGGTTGCCACCGAGTCCGTGATTGTAGAAAAGTGGGATGGTGAGGCTTTCGACCAACATCGGCAACACGATAAACGCGTTGAATATACCCATGTAGATACCGTTGCGTTCAGCCGGAATACTGCTAGCCAGCATGGCGTACGGATTACCCATCATGCTGGCCCAGGCCAGACCCACGCCGACCATCGGCAGCAGCAGCAACCAGCGGCTGTGTATCCATGGCAGCATAAACATGCCCACACCGGCTGCGGTCAGGCAGAGTGCATGGATGTGCTTGATGCCCATGCGGCGGGCCAGCGGCACCAGGGCGAAGGCACTGAGGAAGGCCACGAAATTATAGAAACCGCCGATCTGACCATTGATGAGTACCGCTTGAGTGAAACCTGCCGAGTGCGTATTGGTGGTACCGAACAGGCTGTGGGACAGGGCGATGGGGATGTATTGCCAGTAGGCGAACATTGCATACCACTGGAAGATCATCATCAGCGCCAATTGCCGCATCGGGATCGGCATCTCGACCCAGGCATCATAAATTTCGCGGGCGGTGGCCCCCACAGAGCGCGATACTGTGCGCATGCGTTCGAGCTCTGCACTGCTGGGCGGTAATTCCGGTGTGGTCCAGGTTGACCAGCCCACCGTTACCACGGAGAGCACACCACCGATCATAAACGCGGCGACAATCGTTTCCGGGATGCCATAGGAGGTCGCATTGGTCGCATTCATGCCCAGCAGGATCAACAGTGACGGGGTCAGATAAGCAAGGGTTTGCGAGAGTCCGGTGAAAGCACTCTGGGTCAGAAAGCCCAGCGTGTGCTGGCTGTGATCGAGACGGTCACTAACGAAAGCGCGGTACGGTTCCATAGTGATATTGTTGGCTGCATCGAGCACCCACAGCAGGGTTGCCGCTACCCATAGTGCGGGACTGAAAGGCATAGCAAACAGGACGATACTGCAGATCATCGCACCGATAAAAAAATACGGCCGGCGGCGGCCCCAGCGGGTCATAGTGCGATCACTCACGGCCCCGACGATCGGCTGGATAATCAGACCGGTGATCGGTCCGGCCAGCCACAGCAGGGGCAGGATGGCATCGTGGGCACCGAGGTATTTATAGATCGGACTCATGCTGCTCTGTTGCAGTCCGAAACTGAATTGGATACCAAAAAAACCCACATTCATACTGAGAATCTGTAGAAAGGTCAGGCGGGGTTTCAGTGCTCTCATTGAGTCGACTCTACGGATTGGGTTGGGTAAGGCGCAGCCGGGTGAGACTACGTTCGGATCTCATTGCCTGTGAGGGTGTGGTAGTTGTGGGAGTTTCCAGCGTTGCTGCCAGCCATGGTAAAAAGCAAGTTGCTCCGGGGTAGCTCCGCGAACGGCACAGACTGCGCTGGCAAAGTGGTTGCCGCGTTGCAGGGTTACAACTTCGGGCCAGTTGCAGCTGAGTCCAGCGAGCCATATTGCCGCTATGGCATCTCCTGCTCCGACTGTATCGATGATCGTTGTCGGTATGCCAGCTTCTATGGCTAAACAATTCCCGCACTGATTCCAGATAGCGGTACCCTCGGACCCATAGGTCACGATGAGACGTTGCGTACCGGTATTCTGCAACAAGCTACCGATTTCCTTACGCTGCTGACTGTTCACAGGCAGCCGGGTAGCACCTTGGGTCGGTAAATCGAACCAGTTCAACAATAAGGCCAGTTCCTCGACGTTGAGCTTGAGTACGTCGATATGCTGTAGCAGTTCCAGCACTTGGGCTGGATCGATCTGTCCTGTGCGCCAATTCAAATCGACGAAAGCCCGGTGTCGTAGAGTCTGGCGTAATTGTGCAAACTGCTCCCGGGCATAGGCACTGCGTAAAGCCAGCGTGCCGAAATACAGCCATGGGGCTGGGTCAGGTTCCGTTATGTACAGGTATGCGGGCAGTTGCTGCAGTGCTTCGTTGGCATTGATGAAATCATAGGCTTGTTGTGGAGCTATCTTGAAATGATGGCCACTTGCATCCTCATGGATATCGACACGGCCTGTTGGATAGTGCGGGTCACGCTGGAATCCCCCGGTTTCTAGGTCAAAGTGTGCGGCCTGGTTATGCAGGTGGGTAGCATCTGCGTCTTTACCCAGACGGGTGATCAGCCAGGGCTGCAGACCCAGGGCTGCCAAGTGGCAAGCCACGTTGTAGGGGGCCCCGCCAGGAATCCGCTGCTTTCCGAAAATATCGATCAACGCTTCTCCGAAAATGATGACAGGTGAGCTGCTCCGGGTAGGTTCACTGGATCCGTTCATGGCTGTCGATGCAACCAGTGCATAGCCCATGGCGCAAGGGTAATCGTGGCCGCAGTTGGATCCAGGGGTGGGTGTCCGCTAACGGGTGCCAGTACATCGATCCATGAACCTTCTGCCAGGGCAGTGCATGACCATGCTGGGGGATGCAGAGTCACGGGATGGCCGGAAAAATTCATGATGGCTAGGAACAGCTCACCACGTTGCAACAGCAGTACTGCTGGATCTTCACAATCCAGCAGATGAATAGGTGCAAGAGGGTCCAGACCTGCCAGTTGGCGGCGCTGTTCGGCCATGCCGCGTAACCAATTAAAGGCCTGGGCCAGAGCGGAGTCGGGAAACCCGGTTTGTGCACATCTGGATGGATCGAAACGTGGACGCTGCAGCCAGCGGCCGTCGGCCTTGCAGCGGCTTGCATCGGCAGGGCTTTCATTGTTGCCCAACAGGAACTCATCACCCATGAAAATCAGGGGGACTGCTCCAATAGTAAAGCACAGACCATACAGCAGTCTGAAGCGTTGCAAGGCCGCGTTACGATCGGCAGCGTTGCTGGCATGTTGGAAGCCTGTCAACGCTGCGGTCATGCCGTTGCTGCCGCGAACACTGCCGTCAGTACCGGATTGGAATGGCATCCCTTGGCCGAAGGCATCAACACCGTGGCCTTCCAGACGATTGGCAATACGACGAATACGCTTGGAAAAATCGGCGCCCAGTTGTTCCATATCCGGCCCCAGCAGGTTCCAGACAATCTCATCATGACAGCGCACATAACTGACCCAGCCGGTATTGGCAGGAACAGATGGGGTGCTGCACAAGACTTCGCGAACCAGTTCTGCATTATCTTCGGCGAGGCTGGCCCAGGCGCTGGCCATCAGGCTGCTGTGATAAGCAAGATGGCATTCCCGCCCAGGATGTTCACCGCCTCCCAGATAAGGCGGCAGGTCGTGGGTCGGGACAATAGCCTCAGCCTTCAGCAGTACGGCTGGAGCAGCCAGATCCACGATGGCCCGTAGCGCCTTGAGGATCATGTGTACTTCCGGTTGATTGACACAGCTTGTACCTACTCGCTTCCAGAGGAACGGGGCGGAGTCCAGCCGGAATACTTCAACGCCGGCATTAGCCAGGTACAGAAGGGCTTTGGTGATGTCCAGAAAAACGTGCGGATTGGCGTAGTTCAGGTCCCATTGGTAGGGATAAAACGTGGTCCATACCCAGCCGTCAACTTCATCGTGGCGGGTGAAGTTGCCGGGTACGGTCTGTGGAAACACCTCTATAGCGGTTCGATCGTAGTTGTCAGGTTGCTCGCGGTCGGGATAGATCATGAACCGCGCTCGGTAATCCTCGTCTCCTGAGGCGGCGGCACGCGCCCAGGGGTGGCTGTCGGCCACGTGATTGAGTACGAAATCGGCGCATAGACTGATCCGGTGCTGGCGCAGGTCGGTGCATAGGGCGCGCAGATCAGCCATAGTACCCAGACGGGGTTCGATTTCCGTGAAGTTTTCCACGGCAAAACCACCGTCGTTTTCACCCGGGCGCATGCGTAGAAACGGCAACAGGTGCAGATAGTTCACCCCCAGCGAGCGTAGATAATCACTGCGTTCGCGAATGCCATTGAGGGTGCCGCCAAAGCGGTCAACGTAGGCACTGTAGCCGAGCAGTCGATCATGCAGGAACCAATCGGGACGATCCTCGCGTTCAAGGTCGAGCTCACATAGGCTCGAAGGCCGTGCCGATATTTGTTCGGCTACGGTGTGCATCAGCCGCTGCAGAAAATAACTAAAACCGGGCCGTTGCCCGTATAAGCTGGTTAATGCTAGGCAAAGGTCGGTTCCCGCATGATTGAACCGGAGTTCCATGATTGCGCGGGATACAGGCTTGAGCGGTTCTAGCAGTGCGTCACGTGCGGTACGTATGGATGCAGATACGCGGGCCAATTCCGCGGGTGAACGGTTAGCTGTATGGGTCACTTGATTAAGCCGGTGGATGGGCCGGGTTGACATATGACAACCCGGCCCAGTGTCGCGGTATTACTTCTCAGAGGAAGTTGTAGCGCAGGTTCACCCACACCGTCCGTGGGAGAATGGATCGAGCCGTGTTCAAACCGTTAGCCTGTACGGATCCAGGGCTTTGGTCGACTTCGGTCAACCCTACAGTGTTGAAAACATTATTGGCCAGCAAGGAAACCGTCGTTTGCTGATTGAGCCGGTATTGCACGAATACGTTGGTCTGGGTGAATCCCGGCATGTACAGGCCATTGGTTACACTTGCCGGAGACTTAGTGGTGCCGATGATTGTCGCGCCGACGGTGAGGGGCAGGCTCGACCAAGCGTAACTCGGACTGATCTGATAGATCCAGTGTGCCTGACGCTGTGGTGTATTACCCACATCGCTAGGAGTGATCTGGTCAGAAGAGATGTGCGAGGTGGTGTAGGTGGCGCCAGCCCGGACGGCCAATCCACCGTAATTCACCGAACCCTCCAGTTCGACGCCCTTGGCCGTGTAATGGCGGCTGATCAGCGCCAGGTTCCGGGTGACATCCTGATTGGTATCCTGGGTCTTGGCATAAAAGGCCGTCACGAACAGACTGGTATGACGGGTGCTCCATTTGACGCCCCCCTCGTACTGTTTGACGGCGTTGACCACGACACTGTTCGCTGCGTTGCCATCTGCCAGGACACCACCACCGAACAGCAGTCGGTCAGCATTGAATCGCGCGCCATCACTGGCACGGGCAAAGAAAGCCAGGTTAGTGCTGAATAGATAGTTGGTGCCGATCGAATACTCAAGGTGCGTGGCCGTGTAATTGACTGGCATCGTCGCATTATTGTTGACCACAGGAACGGTTTGTTCTGGAACCTGGATGATCCCATCGTGGTTGACGTCTATCGCCGCTGTTCCAGTGGATCCTGCATACCAGCCATTGGCACGCATACGGTCGAAACGCACACCGGCATCAATACGCCAGTTACCCGGCTCCCATGTTGTCGACAGATACGGTGCGGACATCGTGTAATGGATGTTGTACGAACGTGCGCAGCAGTTACCCCAGTAAGGTTCGCCATAGGCAACGAGGCCGTTCTCGGTCAGCAGTTGTCCAGATGCGCTAGTTACGTTGAGCAGCTGCGCATTTTGTCCCTGTACCGTCTCCAGGTAGGTATTCCAGTGCCAGTCCTGCACGATATTCTGCTTGGAACGGTAGTAGCCGAACAGCACGTCCACGGGTCCGGAAGCCGTGTCGTAGTTGTTCGATAAAGTGAGAATGTTTGCGGCATTGTCCATGTTGGGCAACGAGGTGTTGAATAGGTGTACACGTGTGGCCAGGCCGTTACCCGCTAGCGTGGCAGGATTGGTGATGACCATGCCCTTGTTCGGGCCGGTGGCGTAGCTGAGCGTTGCGCCAGGACCGCCGATGGATGTTGCCAGGTTTTGCGCCGTGTTGACTTCGGCCGGGTACGGTCCGACAAAGTCTCCGGAGTTCGAGGCGAATCGGAACTGTTCATGCAGCTTCCAGCCACTGGATAATGTGAAATTCCCTTCTCCACCGATTGCCTTGACAATCGAGTGGTAGCCATTGGCGAGATCGGTAACGACTGAATTGCCGTTGCTGTTGACGGAAAGATCCGACAACCAGTAGGGAGTCTGCATGGCCCCACTCTGGATGCCGAACCCAGGAATGGCGCTGATGCTCGGGTTGCTGTTGCTGCCGCGGATGTACATCGGCACCGGCAGATATACTGGCTCCTTGTCGTTCAGGTACTGAAAGCTGAGGCGCAGGAAACCACCGTTGATGTCGTGGGTGACGTTACCCATCAACTGGGCACCGGATTGGGCGGTGTAGCCCACAGGTTTGGGACCCTGGCCACTATGGATAAACCCGCCCACATGGAAGCGTGTGGTGCTGGAAAGGGGGCCGCCGTAGTCGAAATCGAGCCGCTGTGTATTGTAATTACCGAGACCGTATGTCAGTCCGATACTGCCACCCTTTTCCCTTCCAGTCTTGGTGATGAAGTTGATGACGGCACCCGGAGCATTGCTGGCAAAGACTGAGGACGAGCCCCCGCGCACGACCGTGACGCGCTTGAGGTTGTAGTCGGGGCGCAGAAAGGTATCCGGTGTCGCGAAGGCGATGTCACCGAATTCCAGAACCGGCATGCCATTGATCTGCCATTGTACGAATTTTCCGCCGCCGGTAGTTTCGGGGAGGCCACGTACCGAGATATTGGCATTACCCGCGCCACCCGACGCCTCGGCACGAATGCCGGGGATGTCACGGAGAATGCCGGCTGGAGTGGTTAGCCCTGAGCTGCTGATCTGCTGAGGACCAAGCGTACTGACCGAGATGCTTGATCCCATCTTAGTTACCGCAGCGGGTGAAGCGGTAACAATGATCTGACTCAGGCTAACCGCTTTCTTCGGTACAGCCTGTTTGGTTTCGCTGGTTTTTTGCGGTGCCGGGCCAGAGTTGTTAGCAGTCTGCTGAGCCAAGGCCGCCAAGGGTAGGCAAGCCAGCGATATGGCGATCGCCAAAGTATTTCTTTTCAGTGCATTCGATTTCATATGGCCTCCGTTTAATGGGTAACCGGTAGGTGCCGGCCATCTAACCATGCTCCGAGTAGCGGTCTTTCTAGTGTGGCATTCAGAACACTTGGTAACGCATAGGTTAAATTCCCCTGAGCGCAAGGTATACTTTCCCTAATTATGCAATCGATTGCAATCTGCATTGCAACATTTATTTAAGGTTTGCAAAGCTGGGCCCGTTCACAGGCTGCTTACGACGGTCGTAGATCCGGCTATAGCAGGCTTGGTGGCAAAAACAGTCGGGGTGTTGGAAGCCCCGAAGTAGTGCTTAGGAAAACGATAAATGCTGTGCTGCACGATAAAAAATGATGTTTTCAGCTTCATTTTTGGTACTTAAGGACAGCTTGTAGCAATTCAATCAACACGTCTGGTCGATTTATGGTCAGGACTTGTCGGGGTCTGCTAGTCCAATTGGCTGCTTTCGCGCACGATCAACTGGGTGGGCAGCACTACCGATTGCGGTCGTTGGGTGCCGGCCAGTTGCTGTAGCAGAATGTTGACCAGCATCTGGCCACCTTTCTCGAGTGGCTGCCGTACGGTGCTCAGAGAAGGTGGAAAGTACTCAGACAAAGCAATATCGTCGTAGCCCACCACGGCTACATCATGAGGTATAGCCAGACCATGCTTTCCTAAGGTACTGATTACAGTCATGGCCAGCAGATCACTGCAAGCAAACACGGCATCAAAGCCATGCTTGTGGATGAGCAGATAGGTAACGATTTCCCGTACCCCTGCAGCGAGGAAGGGAGTCTTCACCAGCAGCTCTGAAGGAGGCTGCAGGCCGAATTGCTGATGAGCTTGTAGATAGCCTTGGTAACGCTGGGCAACTTCTGGGAAAGCAATATCACCAAAGAAAGCAATTCTGCGTCGGCCAGATTCCAGAAGGTGTCCAGTTGCCAGCTTGCCTCCTTCAAGGTTGTCACTGCCGACTGTGCAGTAGAGCTGACGTGGTAACAGGGCGCCCCATACAGCCAGCGGAATGTTTTTCACCGCCAGTTCGTTGAGCTGATCGTGATGGTGCCACTGACCGATCAGGATGATTCCCGCGACGCGACCGGACTCATACAGTTGCGCTGCCTCAACCAAATGTTCGGCATCCACACGTGACAACAACATGTCGTAGCCCTGGTCGGTCAGACTATCGGCCAGACTCCCGAGCATGCCGAGAAAAAATGGATCAGAAATGTGCTGTCTAGTCGGGGTTTGATACGGCACCACCACGGCGATGGTGCGATTGTTGCCCGAACGCAGGTTGCGCGCAGCGGTGTGTACAGTGTAGTTCAGGGAACGGGCGAGCTCCGCAATACGGATGCGGGTCTCGTCGCTGATCAGGGGGCTGCCATTGAGAGCACGCGACACCGTAGAGGCAGACACCCCAGCCAGCCGGGCGATATCGGTCATGTGTAAACGGCGTCGTGATGGGAGGCTATGTGGCGTGTTACCTGGTGAAGTCAGGTCCTCGTTCATTGGCTGGAGAATCCATATTCAGGCCGGCTGCCACGGTTATACAATACAGCTGCACGGCTGTGGGCTTGGCACCGGGAATTTTGGTAGATCATGGATGGCCCTGCAGCTTGATATACGACTCGGGCAGTTGGATTCGCCGTTGCCTGAAGATCGGGTGTGACAAAGTACGGTCTCACAATGCACTAGCAGCAAACGATACTACATCCGACTTGATGCACTCGATTGCATCAGACCATTTATGAGCCAGGCCCGGACAGCAAACCATCTGCTCGGGTGTCGGCACAGCGTGGCCAGGGTTTGGTGGGGGCTGCCGGGAGCTTAGCAGTCGCCTTGCAGCTGGCCGGCCGGGAACTCTTGGTGGCTGTAATGTTACCCATTTTGGGTATTTCAATACTCATTTTAGTCTTATCACAAGAGACCCAAAAATAAATGATTCAGGTACTCATTAATGGCAGGGGTAGAGTCAGATCTCTATGACCAAGTCCGGCCGGAACCTGGAATTTAGCGCCAATGGTGCATAGCCGCGCGGATTGCAGACCACCCGGGTACCATGAATTTCATAGTCAAATGACTCATGTGTGTGGCCGTGAACCCACAATACCGCCCGTTTGTCATCCATGAGATTTTCCAGGTTACTGGCGAAGGCCGGGGACAGCAGGTCGTTGGCATAGCGGGGATGCACCGACTGCGGTGAAGGAGCATGGTGGGTTACCACCACCGTCTTGCCATCGAAGGGCTCCGCCAGCATGACTGCTAGCCAGTCGCGGCTGGCGGTGTGTAACCGAATGGCATCTTCCGGGGTAAACGGCTGGCCATGGTTTTGAATGATAGAAAAATCCGTCATCTGCTGCCGTCCTGCCTGCATGGCGAAGAACTTATTGGCCGCTCCGAACAGGGCGAAGTCGGTCCACAGTATGCAACCCAGAAACCGTACATCGTCGATGATGACCTGGTTGTCGTTCAGAACATGAATAGGGTCAGGTGCCTGCGCCTTCAGCTCATCGATCAGGGTGATGTCGTGACGGTAGAACTCGTGATTGCCCGGCACGTAAATCACGGACCTGTCCGGGAAGCGCTTCTCCACCCAGTGCAAGCCGCGCCTCCCCACACCGATATCACCCGCCAGAATTACCATATCCGCATCGGTTGCCGGAGGTTCGAAATCCTCAAACTCGATGTGCAGGTCATTGAGGATGTGGAGTTTCATAGGCTCATCATTGCCATAGACGCTTAGGGCCTGATGCTGACGCTGGAAATCTGTAGGGTTTGCAGGATCGCCGCGAGATGGCGTCTACGATCAGGAGCGGTAATTTGAATAGATTAGCTCTCAAAATATCCAAGCCCTGTGCACGTCTCTGCGCCTGTACATAGTTACTCGCTAAGCCCAATGATTCGAACACCCTCGGCATCGAAACCTGCAAATACATCCTTAACGATACCCTCCAGCTCCTGAACTTCAGCGTCGGTTAGTGTGGAAAAATCCTTTTCGCGTTTTCTCTTCGAGAGCTTGCCATCATTCTGGCGAATGAACAGAATCAAGTTTTGCGCCAGTCGATCCGGCATATCGATCATCTCCATGATTCTGGCCATGGCTTCATCATGCCGGCGGAGATACTCGATCTCTCTGGGCAGATCATGTTCGACGGTACGCTGAACACAGGCGTAGAGAAATTCCGCTTGCTCAGTGCAATCGAAATATCGGTACAGGTCAGCAGTATGGTTCAGCACTTCGACATTGTGATCAGCGGTGGGACGCCATTCGATGAAATCCATCAAGGGCATGGAATGGGCTTGTAGTGTCCTGCGGTAATCATCGATCCGATCCAGCATGACGGAAGATACTGGGAAGACCATGCCCTCCGGGGTGAGCTTGCGCTCCGCCAGAATGTGATGAATCAGGCAACGGTGCATCCGGCCGTTGCCATCCTGAAACGGGTGGACATAGATAAAGCCAAAGGCCGTTGCCGCGGCCTGCAGGACCGGATCGAGATCGTCATTCCGCATCCGCTGGTTGGCGGCCAGCATCCCGGTGCACAATGCTTCGAGGTCTTCCGGTCGAGCGCCAATAAATTCCGGCAAGGGATCATTGAGATGATCCCGCTCGCCGAGAAAAACCCCATCTGGGCGCAGGCCCGGGAAGACAAACCGCGAGTCCTCGATCAGGATTCGGTGCAAGCGAATGATTTCTTCGAGCGTGAGTAGATTTTTTCCGGCTTGGAGCATTGCTTTGCCCCATCGTTCCAGGCGGCTACGTGGTGCCCGCTCGCCTTCGATCTCGAAGCTCGCCCGGCTGTCGGCCAGCAACAGGAAACTGGCGGCGCGGGTCAGCAGATGTCGGCCCGTGTGGCCGACCGTCTCGGTGGCTCGACCCGCCAGCCCCAGTGCAGTGAACGCTTTAAGCTGCTCTGTTTTACGTATGACAGGGCACCAGTCACCGCTGCCGAGCAGGTTGTCCCGAACCTTGTGACGCCGGGATAGTTTGGCCTTGCCGGTGAAGTAGGCCTTTGGATCCAGTGCCTCGACGGCCTTGACGTTGGGCGCATCGCCAATGTCCAGTGTTTGCCCGGTCAGTGTTTCATAGAAAAACCAGGCACGGCGCGACTGCGTGCCCGTTGGCGTGGCGCGGACGAATTCTTCCAGTACGGCTTTGGGTACCGCTTCAAAAGCGCGCTTTAATATCAGCAGATCGATAGGCTCGTGGCGTAGCGCAAAGGTCAAATGATCGGAAACTTGATCGCCGGGCAAGTAGCGCTTGTCGAAAACGCGAAAGCCGCCGGTTTCTCGCTGACTGCCTCTAACATGTTTCTCCGAGACACAGCTGGGTTGCCGGACCGGCGACTGCAGACCGAACGCCTGGACCAGTGCGGTCCAACCTACCAGCCGCGTCCCCTTTGGAACGAGATTGTCTTGGAAACTGGCAGGTGTTTTCAATTCCAGCTGCATAGATCGAAAACCTATCATATAGGTCGAAATTGTATCGGAATATAGCACCAATATCGAAAAATATACATATTTTTGTCGAAAAACACTTGCTATAGTCGAAACAGGCTAAATAAAATAGATTATGTCGAAAAAGATGCTATTTGGTATCTGTACTCACAACCTGGCTACAAACCAGACTCAGACATCGATAACCCAATCCTGGGCACCTCGAAAAACCGTGACCAGTGGGCCGAATGCAAGGAGTCGCGGAGTGAGCAACGAAACCTATCAAGTGGATAGGCGAGGTACGAACCAGCACCCGACATCGCAATCGGTGTCGGGTTTTGTGTGATTCTATAGAACAACGGGTCTGGACAGGTAAGCTTGTTCCGTCAGCAAGCTGCTTGCATCGGATGCCGCTAAGCTGCGCCGCTTAACTCGGCGTTAAGCCTAGCAAAAGCCACCGCCGACGGGGTATGACAGAATGTCACGAACAGGAGTCTCAATGGCCAACAACAACGCAAGCAATAATGATCTTGCCTACGCCGGCACCCTTTGGAAGTCGGCTGACACGCTACGCGGCCAGATCGACGCGGCGGAATACAAGCACGTCGTACTGGGCCTGCTGTTCCTCAAGTACATCTCCGACTCCTTCGATGCCCGGCGCAAAGAGCTCAAGGTCGAGCTGGAGAATGACGGTATCACGGGTTCGCAGCTCGAAAGTCTGCTCGAGAACCGCGACGAGTACACCGCCGAGCGGGTCTTCTGGGTGCCGCCCGAGGCGCGCTGGGCCAACCTCCAGAATCAGGCCACCCGCCCGGACATCGCCACGCTGATCGACGACGCCATTCTGGCAGTCGAGCGCGACAACCTCATCCTCAAGGGCAAGCTGCCGCGCGACTATGCGCGGCGGGGCATCGCACCGGAGAAGATGAAGGGGCTGATCGACCTGATTGCCGACATCGGCTTCAAGGGCGACCGCACCAAGGCACGCGACACCCTCGGCCGGGTCTACGAGTACTTTCTCGGCAAGTTCGCCCAGGCCGAGGGCAAGCTCGGCGGCGAGTTCTTCACCCCCCGCTGCATTGTCCGGCTGCTGGTGGAAATGATCGAACCCTACGAGGGCCGCGTCTACGACCCCTGCTGTGGCTCGGCGGGCATGTTCGTGCAGTCGGAGCGCTTCGTGGATGCGCACGGCGGGCAGAAGACCGACATCTCGATCTTCGGCCAGGAGTCCAACCCCACCACCTGGCGGCTGGCGCACATGAACCTGGCGATCCGCGGCATCGAGGCCAACCTCGGCTCGCAACCCGCCGACTCGTTTCTGCGCAACCTCCACCCCGACCTCAAGGCTGATTACATCCTGGCCAATCCGCCGTTCAACATCTCCGACTGGTCGGGCAAGCTACTCGCCGACGATGTCCGTTGGCGCTACGGCACCCCGCCCGTGAGCAATGCCAACTACGCCTGGATCCAGCACTTCATCCATCACCTGGCGCCGCCCAACGGTCGTGGCGGCGGGGTGGCGGGCTTCGTCATGGCCAACGGCTCACTCTCGTCGGGCTCCGGCGGCGAGGGCGACATTCGCCAGCGCATCGTCGAGGCCGGCCTGGTCGATGCCATCGTGGCCTTGCCCGCCCAGCTCTTCCTCACCACCGGCATCCCCGCCTGCCTCTGGTTCCTGACCCGCGACAAGACCGGCAAGAACCTCAAACACGGTGGCCGCGACCGCAAGGGCGAGACCCTGTTCATCGACGCCCGCAAGCTCGGTACGCTCCAGACCCGCACCCTGCGCGTGCTCACAGGTGGCGACGACGGCGAGACCCTGCTCGCCGACGGCCTGGGCGATCCCAAGCCCGATACCGATATCGGCCGTATCGTCACCACCTTCCGCCAATGGCGCGGCGAGCCCGCCCCGGAGTGGTGGAACGAGGCAGAACACGGCGAGTGGACCTACCGCGACGTCCCCGGCTTCTGCAAGAGCGAGACGACCCAAGGCATCGGCAAGCACGGTTTCGTGCTCACCCCCGGCCGCTATGTTTGGGCCGAAGTGCCAGAGGAGGACAGCGAGCCGTTCGCGGAGAAGTACCCGCGGTTGTTGGCAGAATTGGAGGAGTGCTTTGCGGAGGGGGAGCGTTTGATGGGGGTGGTGCGAGACCAGTTGAACCTTGTCGGAAAGCGTGAAATACCATGATTGATTATGAGAAATACAGGAAGTCACTGAAGCATCTCGAACTCCAGTTCGAGAACTATCAACGGCTGGAGGATCGGCAACATCTGACCGAGCTCGACCGTGAGGCGATCTCGGAATCCGTCATCCAGCGCTTCGAAACCTGCTATGACACGCTGTGGAAACACCTCAAGCGCTATCTGATCGAAGATCTGGGACTACCGGAGGTGCCCAACAGTCCCAAGCCCTTGTTCCGCATGGCGAAAGAGAACGACCTGCTTCGATCCCCCATTGAGCTGTGGTTGCGCTACGCCGATGCCCGCACATCTACGGCGCACGACTACAGCGGTGAAAAAGCCAAAGATTGTCTCGCGCTCATGGGCAACTTCGTGGATGACGCCATCGACCTTTATCAAACGTTGACGGGACAAACCTGGGAATGAGCGACGCCATCGACGTAACGCCTGCGCAGATGAAGACGATCCGCGCCCTGCTCCAGCTCCACCTCCCCGGCGTGGCCGCCTGGGCCTACGGCTCGCGCGTCAAATGGACCTCGCGCCCGGAGTCCGATCTGGATCTGGTGGTGTTTGCGCCACCAGAGCAGAAAGCCGATGTTTCCTCCCTGCGCGAGGCATTCGAAGAAAGCAACCTTCCGTTCCGCGTCGATCTCTTTGTGTGGAATGAGGTGCCGGAGACGTTTCGGGAGAATATTGAGGCGGAACGGTTTGTAGTGCAGGAGCGTGCTGTGAGCGATAAGGCTGCAATGCATGAGTCGGCTCCCAAACACTGGGAACGCCTCACACTTGGCGAGATCGTCGAGCGCGGTGGCGGCAGTGTCCAGACAGGGCCGTTCGGGAGCCAACTCCATGCTTCGGACTATGTGCCGGTGGGCGTCCCGTCGATCATGCCTGTGAACATCTCCAACAACCGACTTATCCGTGACGGTATCGCTTGCATCACCGAAAAGGACGCACAGCGACTCTCCAAGCACATCGTTCGCAAGGGCGACATTGTCTATAGCCGACGGGGTGATGTTGAACGACGTGCGTTGGTCCGCAATGCAGAAGATGGCTGGTTCTGCGGTACCGGGTGCCTGAAAGTGCACCTCGGCGAAGGTGTGATCGAGCCAGAGTTCGCTTCCTATTTTCTCGGTCATCCTGAAGTGCGTGGATGGATCGTCCGGCATGCCGTGGGTGCAACCATGCCAAACCTGAACACGTCGATCATGGAGGCGATACCATTCCTCCTCCCCCCCCTCCCAGAACAACGTGCCATCGCCGGCGTTCTCGGTGCGCTCGACGACAAGATCGAGCAGAACCGGCGCACGGCGCGGACGCTGGAGCGGCTGGCGCGGGCGATCTTCCGGGCGTGGTTCGTGGACTTCGAGCCGGTGAAGGCCAAGGCCGCGGGTGCGACGTCCTTTCCCTCCATGCCCCAGGAGGTCTTCGACGCCCTGCCCACCCGCTTTGTCGATTCCGAGATCGGCCCCGTTCCGGAGGGGTGGGAGGTGAAGGCGTTATCTGACGTCTGCACCTTAGTCAGCGGGGGAACGCCCAAGCGGTCTGAGCCAACCTACTGGGGCGGTGAGGTTCCTTGGTACTCGGTGAAGGACGCGCCGAACTCAGGTGAGATCTGGGTAATCGACACAGCCGAAAGAATCACCAACGACGGACTTGCCAATAGCGCAGCGAGACTGGTGCCTAAGGGCTGCACAATCATCTCTGCCCGGGGAACTGTTGGAAAACTGGCGATGACAGGGACTGAGATGGCGTTCAACCAATCTTGTTACGGATTGCTTCCCACAGACGGTCGATCGTTTGCCTATCTGCACTACCTAATACGAATGGCCGTTGGGGAGTTGCGGCAGCGCACGCATGGGTCGGTATTCGACACGATCACGCGCGCCACCTTCGATGGATTGTTCGTCCCGAATCCCACCGGCGACATCGTAACAGCGTTCGAGTCAGTAATGGGGCCGGTCTTCGATGTACTTCTGGCGTATCTTCAAGAGTCATCCAAGCTCGGAGAGATGCGCGACTACCTACTCCCGAAGCTGCTCAGCGGCCAGGTGCGCGTGGAGGTCGCCCATGGCTGAGGCCCTCACCGCCCGCCCGCCCTTTCAGATGGCCGGCGCCCGCGCGGCGGTGCTCGACTGTCCGATCGCCGAAGCCATCGAGCAACAGATCCACGCCATCGATAACGCGCTTGAAAGCGTGCCGGATTTCGCTTTCGACCTGTCCAAGACCCTGGTCGAGTCCGTCTGCAAGACCGTGCTCGCCGACATTGGCCAGCCGGCCGACCCGAACTGGGACGCGCCGAGGCTGCTCAAGGAGACGACGAGCCGACTGTCGCTGTTGCCGCGCGGCCATTCCAACCCGAAAAAAGCGCGCGACTCGGTCGAAAAGACCATCCGCGGACTGCTCCAGACCATCCAGGGGCTCTGCGAGTTGCGCAACGGCTACGGTATGGCCTCGCACGGCCGGGACGGTTTCTCGGCCCGGCTCGATCTGCGCCAGGCGACGCTGGCCGCGCAGGCGGCGGATACGATCGTCTCGTTTCTCTACCGCATCCATCGCGACGCGCTCACGCAGACCCCGGGCGCGCGGGTCTACTACGAGGACCACAAGGACTTCAACGAGACCTTCGACGGCGACAACGAGGTGATCCGTCTCGGCGACCTGGAGTTGCTGGCGAGCCGCGTGCTCTTCGACGGGGATCGGGAGGCCTACAAGGCGGCCCTGAACGACTTCATCGCCGAACGAGACGGCGGCGACGATGGCGCTCCTGCGTCGGATCAAGCAGGGGCGCAGGAGGAGACGCGATGACGATGTCTTCGCCCACAGAGCAACTCGTCGACGATGTCGCCGCCGTCTGCTCGGACACGAACCAGTACCCTGTGAGGGGGATTCATGGCTGACATCAACCTCACCCAGGCAGAGGCCGAGGCCTTGATTGCCATGGAGAAACAGCGCACCACAGAAGACCGGAGCGACTTTCCCATGGGCGGCGATTCCTTGGTGCTCTCTCTTCAGTCACCCGACAAACGGGAGCAGTTTCTGCTCGACCTCAGCCGCGGCCGCATCGATCTCAAGAAGGTCAAGATGCAGAAGCGCGGACGGCAGGTCGTGGTGCTCGTGCGGCTCGATCTGGGCGGCGCGCCGCATCGGAACCCGGATGGTGAGGAGATCGCCACGCCGCATCTTCATGTGTACAGGGAAGGCTACGGCGACAAATGGGCCGTTCCCGTTCCTGCGGATCGATTCGGGGACACCAGCGATGCGTGGACCATGCTGGAGGACTTCATGCGGTTCTGCAACATCACGCAGCCGCCGTACATCGAGCGGGGGTTGTTCACGTGATCCAGGAAATCCAGCGGCTGATGGACGCCTATTATGACTGGCTCAAAGACAAGTCGATCCTGCGTCAGATCGATCAATGGGTTGAGATCACGACACCTTATCTCGATCGTCACAACGACTACCTTCAAATTTACGCGAAGGCTGCCAACGGCGGCTTCATCCTGACCGATGATGGTTACACCATCGATGATCTGGAGCAGAGCGGATGCAATCTCGATAGCCGCAAACGGCAGGACCTGCTGAAGATCACACTCAATGGCTTCGGTGTGCAGATGGACGGCAAAGCGCTTCAGGTTCATGCGTCACCCGACAACTTCGCGCTGCGTAAACACAATCTCGTCCAGGCCATGCTGGCCGTGAACGACATGTTCTATCTGGCCGCACCGATGGTGGCGAGTTTGTTCTACGAAGACGTCGTGGCCTGGCTCGATGTCCACGACGTGCGATATACGCCGAAGGTCAAATTCACCGGCAAAACGGGATACGACCATCTGTTCGACTTCGTGATTCCGAAGTCACGGCAACAGCCCGAGCGTATCGTCCAGACCATCAACCGCCCGAACCGAGATACGGCGCAGGCCATCGTGCTCTCTTGGGTGGACACAAAGGAAGTCCGCTCACCAAAATCTCGCGCCTACGCGCTGCTGAATGACGCGGAACGTACGGTCTCGCCGGCAGTGCTCAAAGCGCTGCGAAGCTATGACGTACGACCCGTGGTCTGGAGTGGGCGCGACAGCGTGCGGGAGGAGCTCGCGGCGTGATGGAGAACCAACCCACCGAGCAACTCGTCGAGGATGTCGCCGCCATCTACTTCGGAGCCATCGGTGCCACTATCCGGCGCGGCCTGGAAATCGACGACGCGGGAGAGCGTGCCGATCCCAGTCAATGCGTGTTGCAAGGTCGGCTCGGTGCTGTTCTGCATCGCCTCAACCCCGGTTTGCCGCACGACACGCTCGAAGGCGTTGTGCGAACGCTTATGCACCCACCCCATCCGACGCTGGTGCAGAACAACCGCTGGTTCCATGCCCAGCTCACCGACGGCGTTGAGGTAGAGTACCGCGACCCCCAGAGCGGAGAGACCCGCGGCGACCGCGTCCGGTTGGTCGATTTCGACGATCCCGGTGCCAACGATCTGCTGGTGGTGCGCCAGCTCACCGTTCGCGGAACTTCCGATAAGATCATTCGGCCGGATCTGACCGTCTTCCTGAACGGCCTAGCCATCGCGGTCATCGAACTCAAGGACCCGACCGACACCGAAGCCGATCTCGGCGTGGCCATCGACCAGCTCGGTCGTTACCTGCAGACCGCGCCCGATCTGTTCGTGGCAAACCTGGTGCTGGTGGTCTCGGACGGGATGCTGACGCGGGTTGGCTCGATTACCGGTGGCCACAGCCGGTTCATGCCGTGGCGGCCGATTGAAGATCCGGATGGCAACGGCGCGCCGACGCTGGAGGCGCTGATCCGGGGGCTGTTCGAGCCCAAGGCACTCGTTGACTACCTGCGGACTTGCGTGGTGTTCGAGGAGGACGAACGTGGCGAGATTGCCAAGAAGATCGCGGGTTACCATCAGTTTCGTGCGCTACGCAAGGTACGGGCGCGCGTGCTCGCCCATCTGCGGCCTCCTTCGGGCTCGGGCGACGGGCGCGGCGGAGTCATCTGGCACACCCAGGGCTCGGGCAAGTCACTCACCATGCTGATGCTTGCCGGTGGGCTCATTCGTGAGCCGCGGATGGCCAATCCGACGGTGGTGATGATCACCGACCGCAACGATCTGGACGATCAGCTCTTCGACACCTTCGCTGCCGGGCGCGTGCTATTGCGACAAGACCCCGTGCAGGCGACGAGCAGAACGCATCTACAAGAGCTTCTCGACCGTGCCGCGGGCGGGGTTGTATTCACGACGATCCAGAAGTTCGCCGAGGCCCATGGCGTGATCTGCGAACGGGCCAATGTCGTGGTGATGGCCGATGAGGCCCACCGTAGTCAGTACGGTTTCGTCGAGGGTGGCGCGCGTTGGATGCGCGAGGCCTTGCCGAACGCCACCTTCGTCGGCTTTACCGGCACCCCCCTGGAGCGCGACGACAGAAACACGATTCACGTCTTCGGTGAGTACGCAGACGTCTACGACATCCGTCAGGCCGTCGAGGATGGCGCCACCCGACCGCTTTACTACGAGTCCCGTATCATCAAACTCAAGGTGGACGAGGAAGGTGCACGGGTCGCCGAGGAGGAGGTCGAGTACGCCGTCAACGCCGGGCGCAACGACGAATCGGGGGAGGATCGGGTCTGGGTGCCGCTGGAGTCGCTGGTCGGTGCTCAGGAGCGCATCGAGCGCCTCGCTACGTTTGTCGTGGAGCACTGGGAGAAGCGTCGTGCCGCGATGGAAGGCAAGGCGATGGTGGTGACGATGAGCCGCGATATCGCAGCGAGGCTCTACGAGGCCATCCGTGCCTTGCGCCCGGACTGGCACGCTGAGGACGACGAGCGGGGCGCGATGAAGGTCGTCGTCAGCGGGACGAACGATGATCCGGAACCGCTCCGCAGCCATGTGCGGACCAAGGCAGGCCGCAAGCGTCTGGCCGAGCGGTTCAAGGACCCTGAAGATGAGCTGCGGCTGGTGATCGTGTGCGACATGTGGTTGACCGGCTTCGATTGTCCGCCGGCTCATACCATGTACCTGGATAAACAGCTGGTGGGTCACACCCTCATGCAGGCCATCGCCAGGGTTAACCGCGTCTACGGCGAGAAGCCGGGCGGACTGATCGTGGACCTGCTGGGACTGGCCGATCAGCTGGCCGATGCGCTGGCCACGTACACGCAGGCTGGCGGAACGGGAGACGCGGTCAAGCAAGTTCAGGACGAGGCCGTGCCGGCCATGCAGGAGGCCTTCGAGAAGCTGCGTGGCTTCTTCCACGGCTGCGACTATGAGCAGGCGATCGACGCCGAGCCTGGCGAAGTCCTTCCGGTGTACCTGCGCGCGATCGATCATGTCTTGGGACAGGATGAGGGTTGGAAGCGTTTTCGGGGGCTGGTCAAAGAGTTGTCCATGGCCTTTGCGCTCGCCGTGCCACGGCCAGAGACGGAGGAGATTACGCCACATCTGGCCTTCTTCCAGCGCGCTGCTGCGATGATCCGCAAACGCCTGGCCGATGATAGCGATCGCGGAGCCGGTCGTGCACGGCAGCGCGACATTGATGCCGCGGTTCGTCAGGTAATCGGTGGAGCGGTGGATGCGGACGACGTGATCGATTTGTTCGCGGCGGCCGGTCTCGATGAAGCGCGCCTCGACATCCTGAGTGATGAGTTTCTAGAGCGCGTTGCCGCGTTGGAACAGAAGAACCTGGCTATGGAAACGCTGCGCAAGTTACTGAACGATCAAATCCGGGTGACGGAACGGACGAACATCATCCAGAGCCGCAGGTTCCGCGAAGCGCTCGAGGATGCGCTGCTGCGTTACACCAACAAGGCTATTTCCACTGCCGAGATGATCACCCGGCTGATCGACCTGGCGAAGAACCTGCGGGAAGCTCAGCGACACGGGGAAGAGCTCGGATTGAGTGGCGAGGAGACGGCGTTCTACGATGCCCTCGCGGACAATGAGTCGGCCCAGAACGCCATGCAGAGTGACACCTTGCGTTTGATGGCCCGGGAGCTGACGGAGATGGTGCGGCGCATGCCGAAACTCGACTGGACCCAGCGAGAGTCTGTGCGGGCAAGCTTGCGTCGCAACGTGCGGAGGCTTCTGGCGAAGTACGGATACCCGCCGGATCTTGCCGAGGGCGCAACACAACTCGTATTGCGACAGGCGGAGTTATCGGCGGAAAACGGTGTGTAATATGAAATCACCGGTCCGAGGCAGGAGGCTTAACAAACCGGTGGAGCCGACGGTCGCCTTCGATACCCGCAGCTTATCGGTGAGCTGCTTTGATCCGTTCCACGTGGCGGCCTTGGCGTACACGGCCATGGATCAGGTGCGCCGGGCCGAGACTAAAGAGCGACCAGAACTGAAGGGCAGTCGGTGGGCTTTGCTCAAGGATGCCAGCAACTGGCCCCTCAACCCGATCACGACCATGCATGACCTACACGCTCGAACCTGAAGACTGCGCGCGCCTGGCGTTTGAAAGAAGCCCTACGCACTATCTTCGCCACAGCAAAGTACGCGTCCACGGCCAAGGCTGGGCTGGAGCAATGGATCAGTTGGGCTCGCCGATCCCGGCTGGCGCCGTTCAAGCGACTTGGCGCGACCTGGCGCGACCACTTGGAAGGTATCTTGGAACACTTCCGCACCGGCCTATCTAACGGCTTCGTGGAGGCCATGAATGGACTGATCCAGGCGGCCAGGCCCGTGCTCGCGGCTACGCCACCGACCATCGCCTGACCACCATGTGTACCGGGTCTGCGGCCAGCTCAAAAACCTGCCGACCAACCCCTGGATTACCCAGGCCATCTATACGACCCAATGATGAAAATCCATAGGAAACGCGATAGACTCGTCATTGGCTCACCAATCCATTCACTCGCTTCGCCACTTCCCTAGTAACCCGCAGCAATGCAGCAACAAGCTGCTCATCCACATCCATAAAACCCTCATACTCAGCCAGGTTGCGCTTGCGGTGTGCTTGATCAAGTACGCGCCACTGCTCACTAGGCAGATCAATCGTATGTTGCAGACATTGAAAGACCAAATATCGCGATGCGGACCGGTAGCCGCGGCATCGCAGAGCGGCGAGTGCCAACGCATGGGCGGCGTTGTAGGCGAGATCGAATCGGCTTTCGAGACAGAGTTCTTCGCGCCCGGCGTCTTCAAGGCGGCATAGCCCCGAGCGCAGTAGACCCTGATATTCGGCTTCCGACGGGGGTTCGGCCTTCAGTTGGCCGATGCGCACCAGGTTATCAAGCCGCGAAGGACTCATGCTCGTCGCCTATCAGCGTCAAATGGTCGCCGGCTAGTACGCGGGTAAGGAATGTATGACTGGCCGCTTTCCGTTTGGTAAATTCCTGCGGGGTGTACGAGGTGGGGCTGATCTTGCGGTCTAGGTCTGCTTCCACTGGGGCTAATGCTGAATAAATCTCTTCCAGGGTAATGCCATCCGCTACGATCAGAACGTCGATGTCACTGATTGCGGTGTCGGTGCCCTTGACGACGGAGCCATACAGGAAGGCCAGCTTGATGTTGTTCTCCAATGGTACGAGCGCCTCGCGGATCGGCTCGACCAGGGCCACGGTCTTTTTCACTAGGCCACACAATTCTTCAAATACCGGCGAGTCTGGATTCGCTTGGTAGTGCTTTTGATTGCCGATGTGCTTGATGGTCACCAGACCACTGGAGGCAAGCCGTTTCAGCTCACGCTGCACGGCACCGGACCCGGAACCGGTTCGTCCGATTAATTCGGCAGCATAGAAACTGCGCCCGGGCTGGCCAAATATCAGCGCCAGCACCCGCTGCTGTGTGGTCGTGAACAGTGCATCGGCCAGACTGGTAGGCGCAGCCGGGAGTGCGGCGGCAGCTTTGCGGCGGGCCGGGCGGGAAGTCTTGGTGGTGGCAGAGTGTCCCATTTCGGGTATTATAGTGCCCATTCTGGGCTTATCGCAAGGATCCTGAAATCCGGATTCAACACCTTGGGCGCTAGCCAACGGGGCTGAATCTAACGCAGGTTGGTACACGTTCATCGTCCAAGATACACCGCCGTTACTTGCGCCCATTCATGCCCTAGCTCCCGGCTACCCTTGGTCCAGTTCGCCTTGAGCTCGATGTGATCGTCTCTTTGCGGCGCAGACCGAAGGCCTATTGCAGTTCGAGAGTCATGCAGATATGGGGATCAAGGATCTTATCCAGTTTCTCTCGGGTCACGGATTGTGCCTTCGATTCGTGGGTTACAAAGCGCCGATAGGGAATGCCGTAATGCTCGTTGGGACGGACTACGACATTCTGCTTATCCACCTTGCGTACCCAGTCCTCGGCGTCGCGCTGGGTGCGGAACGTCTTAATGGTGGTCGGCCAGCCGCGTTTGCGGATGATTGCCTTCCAGGTATTCGATGGTGTCTTGGTAATCGTCGCCACGGTGCTTTCCGTACAGGTGTACCGAAAGTGTGCCGGGTAACACGGGGATTAAAAGCAGAAAACTTTTATCTCATTGATTAAAATGGTGGCCAGGGACGGAATCGAACCGCCGACACGAGGATTTTCAGTCCCTTTTTATGGCATCCAAGGCTATCCGATGAAGTCCAAGGAATACATTGTAACCATTTGATATAACGTATATTCCATGAGTTACTGTGTCCGCATGTGTCTGATGATTTCCGATGCGAGCTATTGCGTAACGGCCGAATAACGGCCAACATGCGAACGCCACGAGGATAAAATGGGCGTACGGTGATGGCCAGAATAATGACGACCCGCGGGCTTCTCGCATTGAAGCCCGGAGCAGAAGTCAGCCAGAGAGGAGCAAGAGGAACGGGTACGTTGCAGGCGGTTCGATGTGGGGCTGTGCACTTCTATTTCAGGTACACCTTTGACGGCAGGCGCGAGCGCATCCACTTGGGAGCGTTTGACCCGAATGGTAAACACGGCGGCATAACGCTGGCTGAGGCAGGCCTACAGGTTGCCGAGCTACGCAAACGATATGCACAAGACCCGGATCTACGTGCCGCAATAGCTGCCGAGGAATCCGCAAAGCAAGCCGAAGCTGAGACCCAGGCATCGAGAGAGCAAGCCACGCTCGGCGCATTGTGTACGGCCTACGTTGCGCAACTGAGACGTCGAGGCCGTCATAGTGCCCGGCAGGTTGAGCTGGCCTTGCGGCGG
>QILI01000047.1 GCA_003233305.1 Mizugakiibacter sp. | reverse complement strand
CACTTCGCTTCGGTTCCATACTGCGCCATGAACTCTGGCATCGACAACCCTCGCTGGAACTGCACCTGATTCATCGCCATCACTCACCTCCTTCTCCGAATGTAGGTGTAGCATCGCTCATTGACGTCGCAAATCATGCGACTGCTAGCTGAGGTTCGGCGCTAATCAGGTATTGTTTAGCGGGGTCTCTCCCAACGGAGCATCGCGCTTTACTCGCGGCACAGACAGGACTTTAAGGTGAAACAGACTTCCTGGCCTTGACACATATATACCCTTATCTGATCGGTTTCGGGGTGATTGTACGCTCAATGTCAAAGCGGTACCGGAGAATCCACTTTACAGTTTTCATACAATTCAAAAAGGCTCGTATTCTCAGCGGTTTACTACTCCTTACATTTCGTGATCTGGAGTAAAAAATGTTCTGAAACACCGCTTTATGGTATGAAAGACTCAATCAGGTCATTCAGAAAACGCTGGCCGAAGGGACTGGCGCGGAGTCGGGTGCGGGTGTCGCTCATCCAGCCGCGGGCGACGGCTTGCGTCACTCGCTCCGCTATGGCCTCGTCGGCCAGGCCGCTGCGTTGTGAAAACCAGTCCCGGGGCACGCCGTCGATCAGCCGCAGGGCGTTGAGCATAAATTCAAAGGGCAGCTCCTGGTCCGGGATCGCTGCGCACTGTTCGAGGCGTTCGGGCTTGTGTACAGATTCCATGTACAGTTTTGGATTGCGGCGCTTCGCTCGGCGCAGGATGTGGCCGTCGTTGCGGCTGATCTTGCCGTGGGCCCCCGCCCCGATGCCCAGATAATCGCCGAACCCCCAGTAATTGAGGTTGTGCCGGGCCTCGCGTCCTGGCTTGCTGTAGGCGGAGACCTCGTACTGGATGTAGCCGACTTCGGCCAAACGCGCCTGACAGCTTTCCTGCATGGCCCAGGCAAGATCACTGTCCGGTACCGCTGGTGGCGGCTGCTTGCCGAAGGGCGTGCCGGGTTCCAGAGTGAGCTGGTAGTGGGAAATGTGGGTTGGGGCGAAGCCGAGGGCCTGTTCGATGTCATCCATGGCACCATCGATGTTCTGGCCGGGCAGGGCATACATCAGGTCCAAATTGAGGTTGTCGAAGCCGGCCTGCTGGGCCGCGTCGATGGCCCGGCGGGCCTCAGCGGCGCTGTGGATCCGGCCCAGGCGTTGCAGCATGACATCATTGAAGCTCTGGATACCCAGGGATAGTCGGTTGACTCCCGCTTGGCGGTAAGCGCTGAAGTGGGCTTGCTCAATCGCCCCCGGATTGGCTTCGAGGGTGATTTCGGCGCCTTCGGCGATGGCGAGGCGGGAGCGGACCCCGTGCAGGATCCGTTCGATCTCCGCAGGTGGAAACAGGCTGGGAGTGCCGCCACCGAAGAAGACCGTCTGTAGCGTACGACCAGGCAGTCCACCCTCAGTCTGCAGATCGGCATCCAGATCGACAAGCAGGGCATCGACGTAGTCAGCGAAGGGCAATGGAGTTCTGGCAACGTGGGAATTGAAATCACAGTAAGGGCACTTGTGCACGCACCAGGGCAGGTGCACGTAGAGGCTGAGCGGTGGGACCATCATGGCAAGGGCCGGCTGGTGAGCAGTTTGACCAGGGTGGCGAAGGCACGGCCGCGATGGCTGATACGGTTTTTTAGTGTCGGATCCATTTGTGCGGCGCTGACCGCATGCTCCGGGTCGTAGAATACCGGGTCGTAGCCAAACCCGCCGGCCCCGTGGCGTTGGAGCAGAATGCGCCCGGGCCAGCGGCCTTCGGCCAGAACCGGTTCCTGATCATCGGCGTGCCGAACCAGGGCCAGCACGCAGATGAAATGCGCACCCCGCTGTGGCTCGGGTATCTGGACGAGTTCATCAAGTAGGCGGTCAATATTGGCGTTGCTGTCGCCATGGCCACCGGCGTAACGGGCTGAATGAATACCCGGCGCGCCGTTGAGCGCATCGACGCACAGTCCCGAATCATCGGCTAATGCAGGCAAGCCGGTGTGGCGAGCGGCGTGGCGGGCCTTGAGCAGGGCGTTTTCGACAAAACTGAGCCCGGTTTCTGCGGCAGGCTCGACCCCCCGTGCTGATTGCAGCACGAACTGCCAATCGAGCTGCGCGGCCAGCGTTTCGAACTCGGTCTGCTTGCCGGGATTGCCGGTAGCCAGGATCAATGGTTTTGACATCGGTTGATTTCGCCGGGGGAGTTCAGTTTTCCTGCAGGCAAGCCCGCTGCAGTTCAATCAGCCTGGTAATGCCATGGTCAGCCAGATCCAGTAGGTGGTCGAGTTCTTCGCGGCGAAAGGCATGGCCCTCGGCGGTGCCCTGGATTTCAATGATGCCACCGCCGTCGTTCATTACCACGTTCATATCGGTGTCGCAGTTGGAGTCTTCGGCATAGTCCAGATCGAGTACCGGCTGACCCTGATAAATGCCCACCGATACCGCGGCGACGGCACCGTGCAGGGGATCGCGACGCAGCAGATTCCGTTGCCGTAGTACGGTGATGGCATCGACCAGGGCAACGTATGCGCCGGTGATGGCGGCGGTACGGGTGCCACCGTCAGCCTGCAGTACGTCGCAGTCCAGGGTGATGGTGCGCTCGCCCAGAGCCGCACGATCAATGCAGGCGCGCAGGGAGCGGCCAATCAGACGTTGGATTTCCAGGGTGCGGCCACCCTGCCGACCGCGTGAGGCCTCGCGCTGGGTACGGGTTCCCGTTGCTCGCGGCAACATGCCATACTCGGCAGTAACCCAGCCTTCCCCTTTACCACGCAGAAAGCCTGGGACGCGTTCTTCCACGCTGGCAGTACAGAGTACCCGGGTAGCTCCGCAGGAAATCAGGACGGAACCTTCAGCGTGGTGGGTGAAATGTCTTTGCAGGTGGATATCGCGCAGGACGTCGTTACTGCGCCCACTGGGACGTACGAAATCGGTCATGAGAATTTTCTTGGGAAATACGGGCCGACAAGTTTATCATTGTAGTTTCGCCTGTTTGCCTGAGAGGAGATCTGATGGCCCGTAGCATGACCGCCTTTGGCCAAGCCGAAACCGAGTCGCCACTCGGACGTCTGCAGTGCGAGTTACGCAGTGTCAATCATCGTTTTCTCGAAATCTCCTTGCGTTTACCCGAGGAATTACGCGGTTACGAGGGTCTGCTCCGCGAGCAGATTGGCAGCCGGGTGGCTCGTGGCAAGCTGGATCTGGTTTTGAGGGTGCACAGCACCACGCTGGATGGTGCCCTGCAATTGAATAGTGACTACATCAAGCAGTTGTCCACAACTTCACTACATCTTTCCGCTCGGTTTCCTGAATTGGTGGTGAGTTTTACCGATTTATTGCGGATGCCAGGAGTGATCGAACCGGCACAGGTCGATGCCGAACAGGTACGTAGTGCCTTGCAAACGGTACTCGGGCAGGCGCTGGATGGCCTGGTTTCGACCCGGGAACGCGAAGGCGCCGCGCTCCTTAGGACGATTCATGAGCGTCTGCAGGGAATTAGCAGCCAGGTAGCGGCGATACGCACCCTAATGCCGACGATCCGCGATACTCAGCGGCAGCGTGTGGATACTCTGCTCACGGAACTGAAGCAGGTGACGGATCCATCGCGGATCGAAAAAGAGCTGGTTTCCCAGCTGCTGCGTATGGATGTCGACGAGGAGCTCGACCGCCTGGACACTCATGTGGAAGAGGCCAAACGGGTTCTTGGCCTCGATACCACAGTGGGCCGCCGTCTTGATTTCCTGTTGCAGGAATTCAACCGCGAGGCCAATACCCTGGGTTCGAAATCCCTGGATGTCCGCACCAGTGCGGCATGTGTCGAACTCAAGGTGCTGATTGAACAAATTCGTGAACAGGTGCAGAATCTCGAATGAACATCGAGGTTGCCATGGCCGGTACGCGCGGTACCTTGTTTGTGGTGGCGGCTCCTTCTGGTGCGGGTAAGTCGACGCTGGTCAATACCTTGCTGAAACAAGAACCCGGTGTACGGCTGTCCATTTCGCATACGACTCGCAAGCCCCGTCCTGCAGAGAGTGAAGGGCATCACTATCACTTTATTGACCGCAGCCAATTTGAGCGGCAGGTGGCGGCAGGAGAGTTTCTTGAACATGCCGAAGTGCATGGCAATCTGTACGGCACCTCCCGCGTCGTCGTCGAACAGGTCCTCGCCGCGGGTCACGATCTGGTTCTGGAGATCGACTGGCAGGGGGCACGGCAGGTCCGCACTCTGATGGCCTGCGTGGGAATATTTATCTTGCCGCCTTCACGGCACGAGCTTGAGCGCCGGTTGCGGGTGCGGGGTGCCGATAGCGAAGCAGTGATTGAACGCCGTATGCACAATTCACGTGAGGAGATCCGCCATGCCGAGGAGTTTGACTATCTACTCGTCAATGACCGTTTCGAAGAGGCGGTGGGAAACCTGTGTTCGATCGTGCATGCAGTACGCCTGCAACGGGTGCAGGTACTCCCCAGTTTGCAGACGCTATTGCATTCCCTGTTAAAGGGCGGCTGAATACCCGGCTGGTATCCGACGCCCATCCCCGCTACCTTGCCTGCCATGTCCGAACTCCACACCCCTCTTTCTGCGGATCAATCGCCCATGGTGCGCGTGGTCGAGCTGAGCAGTGAATTGAGCGGCAAGAAGATTTTCGAGCGAATCAGCCTGGAGATCCCACGCGGCAAAATTACTGCAGTGATGGGGCCGAGTGGAACGGGTAAGACCACTTTGCTGAGACATATGACCGGTCAGTTGCACGGGGTGAGTGGCAAGGTCTGGGTTGATGGCTTGGACGTTGCTGCACTTGAGCGCAAGCAACTGTATGCTTTACGTGAACGAATCGGTTTTCTGTTCCAGAATTCAGCGTTGCTGACCGATTACAGCGTGTTTGAGAATGTGGCCTTTCCTTTGCGTCAGCACACCCGCTTACCGGAAATATTGATACGCAATCTGGTGCTGTTGAAATTGCAGGCAGTAGGTTTGCGGGGGGCGGCCCAGTTACTGCCCAGCGAGCTGTCGGGTGGCATGGCCCGGCGGGTGGCATTGGCCCGGGCAATCGTCTTCGACCCGATGCTTATTCTCTATGATGAGCCGTTTGTGGGACTGGATCCGATTGCCTTGAACCAGGTTCTCAAGCTGATTCGTACCCTTAATCGAGAGCTTGGTATCACCTCGATTCTGGTAGCGCATGAATTTGCTGCCGTACGTCAGGTCGCGGATTGGGTACATCTGATTGCCGAGGGCCGTTGTGTAGCCAGCGGGACCCCGCAACAACTGGCTCATGCCGACTCACCTTGGGCGGCGCAGTTTTTTGGTGGCAAGATTGATGGGCCGGTACCGTTTCAGTATCCGGCCTCAGCACTGGATGAGGCGCTGGGGTTTGTGGGGCCATCTTCGTGAAACGCCTGAATAAACATTCTGCGATCGTCGATGCCTGTTACGAGATCGGGGCCACCGGCTGGTTTCTCGTTGTACTTTTGGTGGCCATACCGCGTAGTTTGCGTTATCTGCGCGAAACGATCCGGCAAATCTGGTTCGTGGGGGCCAAGAGTCTGATTATCATCATGATCAGTGGCCTGTTCGTGGGCATGGTGTTGTCGCTGCAGTTGTACTACACCCTGTCGATTTTCGGTGGCACCTCCGCACTGGGTACGGTGGTGGCGCTGTCGCTATATCGGGAATTGGGCCCGGTGGTGACCGCGTTACTTTTTGCCGGCCGTGCGGGCACCTCGATTACTGCGGAAATTGGTTTGATGCGGGCCACCGACCAATTGTCGGCGATGGAACTCATGGCCGTCGACCCGATTGCCTTTGTGGCCACGCCAAGGTTTCTCGCCGGCTTAATCTCCATGCCTCTACTAGTGGCCGTATTCAATATGATGGGGTTATTCGGTGGACATCTGGTTGGGGTCAACTGGCTGGGTATCGATAACGGTACTTTCTGGTCCAACATGACCAGTAATGTGAATGTATGGACGGACGTGATCAATGGCGAATGGAAGGCCTTTGTGTTTGGTGCGGCGATCAGCCTGATCGCGGTATTTCAAGGGTATAACGCCCCGCCAACCAGCGAGGGCGTAGCTAATGCCACTACCCGCACGGTCGTCTGGGCCTCCATCGTCATTCTGGCGCTGGATTTTGTAATGACTGCATTTCTGATGTGAGAGGATATTTTCCGTGAATCCACGTCGATCCTATGTTGCCGGTACCGGGTTGTTCATACTGCTCGGCTTCGTGGCGTTGGCCTACCTGGCTACTCAGACCACTTCTCTGGTGAACTATCAGGGTGGCCCAAACTATCAGGTTACCGCCGAGTTTCTCAATGTGGGTGGGCTCAAGGATCGCGCACCGGTGAAACTGGCGGGGGTGCGCGTTGGTACGGTGAGCTCAATCGTTCTCGATCAACGCAGTATGGAGGCCAAGGTCAGCATGACGATCAGCAAGCGCTATAACGAGATTCCTGAGGACTCATTCGCCAAGATCATGACCAGTGGTCTGTTGGGTGACCAGTTTGTTTCCATTTCTCCCGGGGGTTCTCGTGAGGTTCTGAAAAACAATTCCCAGATCATCAACACCCAGTCGGCCCTACAGCTTGAGGATCTGATTGGTAAGTTTCTCACCAGTAGCGGTTCGAGTAAGAGTGGCGGATGATTCCGTCGACAGGAGCCTTGGTATGCGCATTTTCCTAGTACTTTTCAGTTTGGCTTTGTTTGGTGTTGTGATGACGGCCGTGTCGCCGGTATCGGCAACCACGCAGGGCTCACAGTTGTCTATGGCAGCCAAGCCGGCAGCCGCCACAGTGGCAACACCGGATCAGATCGTGCAACAGATCTCCAACGAGTTGGGCGTGGCCATTAAGGGTCATCGCAAGGAATATCAAAAGGATAAAAGCAAGCTTGTGGCCCTGATCAACCGCGTACTGTTACCGCATTTTGATGAATCCTATTCATCCATTCTGGTTCTGGGACGTTACGCCCGTACCGCCACGCCGGAACAGATTTATGCTTTCCAAAAGGCTTTCTACAAGGCTCTACTGGATCGCTATGCGGCTGGTTTGATCCATTACCGTATGGGCAGAGTGACAGTGTTGCCCGCCCGGACACCTCCCGAGGGTCGGCGTGCGCTGGCTAGAACCACGGTAAAACTCGATGATGGCAAGCAGATCTCTGTAGATTTTGTATTCCATCGGGATGCCGCAGGTCAGTGGAAAGCCTATGATGTGGTCATTGAGGGTATCTCCTATGTGGCCAGTTATCGCAGCCAGGTAGGTGAGGAAATCCGTCATATCGGCTTGAGCGGACTGATCAAGCGTCTGCAGACCGAGGGGGCCCCGGTTATCAATAAATTAAACAAACCGGGGGATAGGGGGAAGTGAGTGAGCCAACCTTCTCCATTCACCGTTCTCAGCCGGGGGTGCTTGATCTCAGCGGAATATTAAGTTTTGCTACCGTAGGCCGTGCCTACGCCGAAGTAAACCAAATTATTGCCGATGCACGGGCCATTACGGCTTTGAACCTAGCCGGTTTGCGTTCTACAGACAGTGCGGGTTTGGCCTGTCTGCTAGCTTGGCGGGCCGCGGCCGAACAGCGTGGTAGGTGCTTGGAATTACGTGGCCTGCCAGATAATGCACGCGCGCTGGCCCAGGTTTGCGAAGTCGAAGAACTTCTGTCTCAGCCAATCTGAATGGCCGATCCGATCAGGATCCGGCCGGATCCGGGACGCTGGTGGCAATGGCCGGTACGGTGCTACTCGACGGAGTGGCCGGGGTAGCACGCGGCGGGACTTTTGCCGCATTCTTTGGTGGCTTCGGTACGGCGGTTTTTCTGGCATTACCTTGGGCGTTATGCTGTTTTTGCCAAGCCTGCTGTCGGGCCAAAATCGCCTCCACATCAACTTGGCTGTTACCTGGCCCCAGTTGGTTTTCGATGAGGTTACTCGGAGTATTGCCGTGGTAAATCAAAAAATTACGGCGCTGTAGATAAGCATCACGCATCAAGATATATGGATCATAAGCCGAGCTGAGGAAAGATTCCGCATTCAGGTAGCTGGCCCGTAACTGGATGTAGTACAGAACCAAAGGCAGGTACTCGGCGCGGTATCTGAGATTATTGGCGCGAACCCAGTAGCTCATTGGATTCAGAAAGTAGGTATCCACCGGATAGGCCCAGACGTCACGTAGTGAGCTGGGTCCCAGGATCGGCAAGACTATATATGGCCCTTGTGGGACACCCCAGCGGGCTAACGTGACACCGAAGTCGGTTTGGTCCAGACTCAGCCCTAACTCGCTGGCAGGATCAAAGATGCCAGCCAGGCCTATCGTCGAATTCACCACCAGGCGACCGGTGTTCTTGGCCGCACCTTCAAGCTGGGCTTGCAATAGATCATTGACGATGCTGATGGGCAAACGAATATTACTATAAAAATTACTAATCATCAGACGAGTGTTCGATGAGGTGATTTTTATGTAACTCTTGGCAATAGGCTTACCTACATAGGTGTCGACTTTCTCATTGAAAGTGAAAATTTTGCGATTCATGCTTTGCCATGGATCTTCTTGCCGGGAGGGTTGGATCGCACAGCCGACCAGAAAAAAGAGTGTGCAGCCGATCAGCAAAGCCCGCAAGGCAGTCTTGGAAGGATGCATGAGATATAATACAGAACGCATGGGTTCTGTATTATATCCCAGCAGACTAATATTAAGGCAGCGTTTCGGTTGCGAATTTCCAGGTGGCGCGAGCATGGCCCAACAGAGTACACTGACCATCCTTGCAACTAACTGAACAAAAATAGGTTTTTTTATGGCACGCATCACAGTCGAAGATTGCCTCCATGAGGTAGACAACCGTTTTGAGCTGGTGCTGCTGGCCACTAAACGGGCGCGTCAGATTGCTATGGGTATGGAACCCCGAGTCGATCCTGACCACGACAAACCCACGGTGATTGCTTTGCGTGAAATTGCCGAGCAGCGTATCGATGAAGCGACGATCGACGAGATCGATCGTATCGAGAGCGAACGTGCCGAACGTGAAGCCCTGGATTGGGCGGCTGCCGAGGTGGCTGCCGAAGACGAGCTGGGCGGCAGGAGCGGAGAGGAATAATGTGTCCGGCCGTCGACACGGCTTGAAGAACCGGTTTGACCGGGCAGCGAGTACCTCATCGGAGAATGGGGACCCACCCGGATCTGGTGCGGTGGCGGATCATGTCCGTGATCTGCTTGACAAGTTGCAATCTGATGTTCCGCCTGAGCAAATTCAGCGCGTGCTGGCTGCTTTCCTGTGTGGCTCCAAGGCTCATGCCGGCCAGACACGGCTCAGTGGCGAACCCTATATTACCCACCCGGTTGCGGTAGCGAGCATTCTTGCTGATTTTCATATGGATGGCGATACCATTGTGGCCGCCATTCTACATGATGTGTTGGAAGATACCGATTGCACCAGCGATGAGCTGGAGCGCGAATTTGGTCCGGTTGTGACCAAGTTGGTGGAGGGGGTTACCAAGCTCGATCAGGTGCGTTTTGCCAGCCGTCAGGAAGCCAATGCCGAAAGCTTCCGCAAGATGCTTTTGGCTATGGCCTCCGATCTACGCGTGATCCTTATCAAGTTGGCTGACCGCCTGCATAACATGCGTACTCTGGCGGCAAAGGATCACGCCTCGACCCGACGTATTGCGATGGAAACACTGGAGATCTATGCCCCCATTGCGCAACGTCTGGGGATGAATCTGGTCAAAGCGGAGTTACAGGATATCGGGCTTCGTGTGTTATACCCCAGCCGCTATCGCGTTATTGCCTCGTGTATCCGTGGGGTTATGGGGTCGCGGCGTGAGGCCATGCGGAAAATCGAGAGTGCGATCTTGCAACGCCTCGGCGATGAAGGTATTCCAGCCCGGATTGTGAGTCGTATCAAGTCTCCATGGAGTATCTATGTAAAGATGAAAACCCAGCACAAATCCTTCAAGGAAGTGATGGATTTGTTTGGGTTCCGCATCGTCACCGATACGGTGCCGCATTGTTACCAGGCGCTAGGTGCTGTGCATGCCTTGTTCAAGCCGATGGATGGCCGTTTTCGTGATTTCATCGCCATCCCCAAGGCCAACGGTTATCAATCGCTGCACACCGTATTGTTCGGTTCCTTCGGCGCTCCAATCGAGATTCAGATTCGTACTGAAGAGATGGATCGGGTGGCTGAGCGGGGTATTGCTGCACACTGGGTTTACAAGACGGATGGTTCTCAACCCAACAGTGCCCAGGCGCGTGCGCACGAATGGATTTCCGGCTTGGCGAGTCGTGAGGCCACGACGGATTCAGCTATTGAATTCATCGAAAATGTCAAAGTAGATCTGTTTCCCGATGAGGTGTACGTCTTTACTCCACGTGGCGATATTCTGGCTTTGCCAAGAAATTCTACGGCACTCGATTTTGCCTATGCGGTCCATACCGATGTCGGAGCGCATGCGGTAACGGCCCGTGTGGATGGGCAAATTTCCTCTTTGCGTACATGCTTGCAATCTGGGCAGAATGTTGAAATTGTAACGGCTCCCTCTGCCCAGCCTAAACCGGAATGGCTGGGGTTTGTAGTAAGCGGTAAGGCCCGTACGGCCATTCGCAACTATCTGAAGCGATTGCAGCACGAAGATGCGGTGCAATTCGGCCATCGCATGCTGGATAGGGAACTCATCATCCGCTCGGTGAGTCTGGATACGATCCCCACCGATGCGCTGGAGGGCTATCTTGAGGAGCACCATTACCAACGCCTTGAAGCGTTGTTGGCGGACATCGCATTGGGTCAGCGTATGCCCGGCCCGGTAGCGGATCATTTCGCCCAGTTGGCGGGGATCTCGGCCCCAGGATCAGTCAGTCCTGTGTCCCGTGAAACCATCGCCATTACCGGAGCTGAGCGGGGGGTCATCAGTTTTGCCAACTGCTGTCTCCCGGTTCCTGGTGATACGATTTTTGGCTATCTATCGGCGGGCAAGGGTATCGTTGTCCATCGCTTGGAATGTCCCAATGCCGAAGAGCTGCAGCGGGAGTCTGAGCGCTGTCTGGCGATCGAATGGGATCGTAAGGTCGAGGGTGATTACAAGGTCAAGTTGCGGATTGATGTCCTTAACCGTCCCGGCGTATTGGCAACCGTTGCCGCGGCTCTGGCCGAGACGGGAACCAATATCGAGAACGTGGAATACATTGAGCGTGATTTCACCGCCTCGACCCTCATGTTTACCATCGAAGTACAGAATCGAATCCACTTAGCTAGGGTGATGCGGCGCGTGCGGCACTCGGCGGTGGTCAATGCGATCCACCGTGACCCATTCTGATTAGATTGAATGGGATTGATCTGAACTCTAGCGTAAGCTTCGGGGTATGTCTTCTTGTTACGAGAGCGCTCCATGACCCGAATTGCTATCCAGACCTCCGCAGCCCCCGCGGCCATTGGCCCGTATTCGCAAGCTATCCGTGCCGGCGATACGCTTTATCTATCCGGGCAGATCCCGCTGGATCCCGAAACCGGTGAGTTGGTAGCGGGTGATATGGCAACCCAGGCGCGACGGGTATTCGATAATCTGCGGGCAGTGGCAGGGTCTGCAGGTACGGATTTGGATCAGGTTGTTCGTTTGAGTATTTATCTCACCGATCTGACTCACTTTGCCGAGGTCAATGCGGTGATGCAGGAATATTTTCATGAGCCGTATCCGGCACGTGCCACTATCGGTGTAGCTGCTTTGCCGCGGGGTGCAGCCATTGAGGCTGACGCAATACTGGTATTTGATCAACGTTGAGTCGTGATTCGAACCTTACACTCAGAGACAGCTAGGCCAAGCCCTGACACGTCACTGGCCCGTTTACATGGCGTGGGTCCTGCCCTGGTTAAGTCTTTAGCCAAACTCGGTCTGGAGCAGTTGGCTGACCTGTGGTTTCACCTACCCTTGCGCTATGAGGATCGCACCCATTTGACGTCGATCGCGGCACTTCGTGCAGGATGCCGGGTTCTGGTCGAAGGGTCGGTGATGGCCGTCGAGGACGGCTTCCATTCTCGTCGTGAACTGCGCGTCTCGATTGCGGATGACTCGGCCTCGATACTCATCCTGCGCTACTTGCATTGCTACCGTGGTCTTGCCGAGCGCTTCGTGCCGGGCCGTAGGGTGCGCTGCTATGGAGAGGTTCGGCAGACCGGTTACGGTCTGGAAATGATCCATCCTGAAGTTCGCGTACTCCATGGTGGAGAGCCGCTGGAGACTAGCCTGAGCCCGGTTTACCCAGTTACTAAAGGGATCAGCCATGCCCGTATGAGTAATCTGGTTGCCCGGTCACTGGCTTGCTTGCCGCCCGCCGAAAGTTTGGAACTCCTGAGCCCTGAGGATCTGCACTGGCTGGAGTTACCCAATTTGCGTACGGCCTTGCAGCTTGTGCATCGGCCCCCACCAACGACCGATGTCCAAGCCCTATTGCTGGGCACGCATCCAGCGCGGCGACGTTTGTCATTAGAGGAACTGCTGGCCCAGCATCTTGGCTTGCGACGGATTCGCCAGCAGGTACGTTCCTTCATGGCCCCGGCCATTGAGGATCAGGATGTATTACGGGCCAGGATGCGCCAAGGGTTGGGATTTGAACTCACCGGGGCCCAACAACGGGTAACGGGCGAGATTTTAGATAATCTGCGTCAACCCCGTCCCATGTTGCGATTGATCCAGGGCGATGTCGGCTCAGGCAAGACCGCTGTTGCGGCCCAGGCTGCCTTGGCGGTGATTGAGGCGGGGTATCAAGTTGCCATGGTGGCCCCCACAGAACTGTTGGCCGAACAGCACTACCGCAGCTTTACCGCCTGGTTTGAACCGCTGGGTCTGGAAACCGTCTGGCTGGCCGGAAAGGTTAAGGGCCGTGCCCGTCTTGCGGTCTTGCAACGTCTGGCTAGTGGAGTGCCTATGGTGGTCGGTACCCATGCCTTGATGCAGCAAGGGGTTTTATTCTTGCGATTGGCTCTGGTTATCGTCGATGAACAGCATCGCTTTGGTGTGCAGCAGCGCCTGGCGCTGGCCGAGAAGGGTGCCGGGAAACAACTTATGCCCCATCAGCTGGTACTCACCGCCACACCGATTCCTCGTACTTTGGCCATGACGGCCTATGCTGATCTGGACATTTCGATTGTGGATGAATTGCCCCCTGGGCGTACCCCGATACGAACCGTGGTTCTTTCTGATACGCGGCGTGAGGAGGTCATCGAACGCATCCGCTTAGCCTGTTCTCAGGGTCGCCAAGCTTACTGGGTGTGCACCCTGATTGACGAAAGTGAGGTTTTACAGGCCAAGGCTGCAGAAAACGTCTATAGCGAATTATGCGAGGCCCTGCCCGGCTTGCCGGTGGGTAAGGTTCATGGGCGGATGCGGGCCAAGGACAAGCAGGCAGTGATGGATGCTTTCAAGTCAGGGGAGATCAAACTGCTGGTGGCGACCACGGTCATCGAGGTAGGGGTGGATGTATCGAATGCCAGCCTGATGGTAATCGAGAACGCCGAGCGTCTGGGCTTGGCTCAGCTGCATCAGCTGCGAGGTAGGGTAGGCCGGGGTAGCCAGGCATCGAGTTGCGTGCTGTTATACGCGGCACCCCTGTCGGCTATCGCGCGAGCCCGGTTGACCCTGCTGCGTAATACGGGTGACGGTTTCAAAATTGCCGAGATGGATCTGCAGTTGCGTGGTCCGGGGGAAGTGTTGGGAACCAGACAGACCGGTGAGCTGGTGCTAAAGGTGGCTGATTTACAGCGTGATACGGATATGTTGCCCTTGGTGCGTGAATTGGCTGACCGTTTACTTAAGGACGATCCACAACGTGCCGAACGAATCGTCAGGCGGTGGATGGGTACGGCCACGCGGTTTGCCGGTGCTTGAGGTACCGAGTTCCTCGAAAACCGTAGCGAGTGAGCAAGGACGCAACGTAGCAAGCGGGCCGCGTAGTAGGTTTATTTGAGGCCCCAGGCTGATCGACGGTGTTGGGTCGTAGGTAGGAGGCCGAACCGCTGCATGGGCAACGGCTCGGCCGGGGTTCTATGCTGCTGGCGGGGCTTTTCTGAAGCGCTTAGCGCCGAACAAAGTAGTGATGCCGAGGAGCAGCAGGGCCGGCCAGCCAAGGGCCCCGCCGCCACCGCCGCCGCCGCCACTACCACCACTGGGAGAAGGCGGGGCGAGGATCGTGAAGGTTACGGAAGAAGATTGGCCGCCGCCGGGCGCTGGGTTGGAGACCCGTACCGAAGCACTACCTGCTTGCAGCAGGTCGCTGGCCGGGACCTGCACTTGCAACGAGCTGGCCGACACATAAGTCGTCACCAATGCCGACCCGTTCCACTGCACGACACTGGCTGAGACAAAATTCGACCCGTTGACAGTTAGGGTCATTGCTGTGGATCCAGCTGTCACAGTACTCGGGGAAATGGTGTTGAGGACAGGAGCCGGGTTGGTAACGGTAAACGTTTGTACCGAAGATTGGCCCCCGCCAGGTGCTGGGTTGGACACCGAAACCGAGGTACTGCCCGTCTTCAGAAGATCGCTGACTGGAACTTGTGCGTGCAGTGTGCTGGCCGATACGTAGGTAGTAGCCAGCGCCGTTCCGTTCCACTGTACGATGCTGGTTGGTACGAAATCCGACCCCTTGACAACTAGGGTAGTTGCTGCCGATCCAGCCGTTGCTGTAGTGGGAGAGATCGTGTTAAGGGCAGGAGTCGGGTTGGTAACGGTAAACGTTTGTGTAGAAGAGGTACCGCCGCCGGGGGTTGGACTGGTGACGGTAACCGGTACCGTGGTTCCCTGTACCAGCATACTGGCGGGGACCTGGGCCTGAAGCTGGGTGGTAGAACTGAAAACCGTACTCAGGGCGGTTCCATTCCAGTTCACCACGCTGGAGGTCACAAAGCCGCTGCCCGACACTGTTAGAGTGAAGCCAGCCGTTCCTGCTGTGATCGTTCCCGGTGTCAGTGAACTGATAGCCGGGGTAGGATTGGCGGCATCGACGGAGCCATGCCATATCCCCCGGCCATTGGTGGCGAGAAGCAGCTCGCGCGGCTGGGTACTGAACCAGGCTACCTGGTTGACCGTAACATTGGCTGGACCGGCATCGGTAGTACTCCAGGTCTTGCCGTTGTCGGTGGTCACGAACAGGCCGACTTCGGTACCCGCATAGAGAGTGCCGGCGTTGGTCGGATCAATGGCTACGCTTTCCACCGGTACCGGGGGCAGCCCCTGGCTGACATCGGCCCAGGTAAGACCGCCATCACGGCTAATCCAAATGTTGCTAACGGATCGGGCCCCATAGGTGATGGCCATGACCTTGGGGTTACCGGGTTGGAAGTCGATACTGGTCGGAAACTTGGCAGGTAGGGTTCCCGTACCCACCTTAGTCCAGGAGGGGGTAGTACTCATGGCATTGCTGCTGGCCCAGATCTGGCCATTGTTGAGCCCGACCCAGACTGCGTTGTCAGTAGCGGGTGAAACGCCGATCGCGTTGATGAGGCTGGAGGTGGGCAGGGTCGAGCCATTGATGCTATTCCAGCTTGGACTGCCTGATTGCAACTTGGTGCCATACCATAATGATTGGCCCCCGGCGAACATGGCATTGGAGTTGCCTGGATCCAGGGTGAAGGGGGCGATAAAATTGGCAGTCGTAGCACTACCACTGTCAGCGGGCAGAGGGGTGAAAGCTTGCATCGACAAGCCACCGTTGGCTGAGTAGGCCAAGGCTAGATTGGTGTATTCGCCATACAGGTGATTGCCATTGGTTGGATCGACGGCTGTTTGTCCCCCGTCACCACCGTAAATGAGACTCCATCCGTCAGGGGTGCTTCGGGTAGCATCATAAAGTTCTGTGCCGTTGTCCTGGGTTCCGCCCACAACCGGGACGATATTCTGGTTCTGACTGGCGGCGACTCCGGCATGGCCGGCCACGTGATAGAACTGGGTGACCGCCAGGCCGGTATTGCTTTGGGTCCACCCGAAGCCGGGGAGAACCGTGCTGATATTGTTGGTTTTCCAGATGCCCCCATCGTTGCCGACATAGACGGTGGTGTTGCTGGTGCCATTGTAGTCGGCTGCCGAGATAATGACGTGCTGGTCGGCGTGTGGAGATTTCGGATAGCTTTGCCAGTTGCCGATCATTTTCCAGCTTATACCTCCATCGGTGGAGCGAAAAACATCAATCCCCCCGGCGACCAGCTGCAAGGCATTACTCGGGTCGACCCAGAGCGTGTTGTCATAATTACCCTGACACTCCAGGTTGCTTGCCGAGCCCGAACACAGCAGCGCGGTGTTGCTGGCCTGACTGACCTGGGACCAGGTCAGGCCATCATTTTTCGATACGTATACCTCACCGCTGGGGCCGGTCGTAGAACTTGAGCTAGGGGCGTTGTCGACTAGGGCATAAATCCAACCGGTGTGCTGAATATCATGGGCAAAACCCAGGGTGATTCGGCCGCCACCACTTACTATCGTAACCGGGCCTTTCCAGGTACTGCCTGCATCGGTAGAGTACATGATCTTGCCGTTTTCGAACTCGGCAACAGCATCATTGGGATTGTTTGGGTCGAAGACCACATCCAGGCTGGCGCCCTTGGTCACAGAGGTAAAGGTTTGGCCCCCGTCGGTACTGCGATAGATCGCTCCCCATTCCGGGCTGTAGCCAGGGACTCCAGTGGCCACCAACATGGTGCCTTTAGAGCTGATGGCAATATGGTTGACGTAAAACCAGTCACGATTGCTGGCAGGGTTGGTGGAGGCCAGAGGTTTCCAGATCACCCCCCCATCGTTGGAACTCAGGATGCCCACTCCACGGCGTGGTTCATTGAACTGATCACCGGTACCGGCATACAGGGTGCCATTGGAACCACGGGCTAGTGAGGACACTGCCAGACTGGCCAGAAAGTTGTTGACGTTCTGCCATTGGCCTCCGCCGTCAGTACTCACAAACAACCCACCTCCCGCAGTGCCGGCAATGAGATGTTGGGGTTGCGCAGGATCGGTAAGGATGGCATTGACTCGCCCACCGATGTTACTCGGACCGTAAAAAGTCCAACTGATTGGCACCGGACTGGATGCGCGCAGCATTGTTTGGCGTTGTGTCAGAGCCCGAATCAGAGGCTGAACATCGACTTTGCCATTGGGGCCGAGTCGGGACAGATCGCGATAGGTGGCAGCTTGCCGCTGGATTGCGGAGGTCCTGGCTGGTTGTGCTGGGGCCATGGCCGCAGAGGCGCTGGATATGCCGAGCAGGCAACCCAGGGCCAAAGTAAGATATCCGATCAGTCGTGAATTCACAGGTACATCCTCCTTGAGGTCGTTTTAATGGCTGTTTAGAGCGATAACTTTATGAATGGTTCCATCGGGGGTCTGCAACTCAAGCATGGCGTTGGTGGCCGCAGTATGGGTGATGGGTTCGAGTATGAAAGTGCGCAGGATACTGCGAGGGCGTCCATAAGGGCCACGAGGACCGCTGCGAGGCGGGTAGATGGGTGGCTGCAATGCCCTTAACGTGTAGTGATCCGGCTGGACCCGCCAGCCCTGAGCCCTTAGCCGCAGGGTGGCGGTACGCAGATTCTGCAAGGGCACTACATGTACTTCAACCCGCACAGTATCGGCTCGTCCCGTAAGGAGACGGGTTTGGAGCGTTGCAGCTGCAGGGACTGGCTGCACTGCAGTACACCCACCCAAAAATATACCCAGGGCAAGTACTACGGTGATTCGCATCTACGACTCCGGTGCCGGCTCCGCATTACTCTAGCAGCTTGTTGGACCTGGAAAGCGGCTACTGTAGCGCTAGGGAATCAGCCCATTGTTCGCTCTTTATTATCAAATAGAAGCCCTTCTCGCCTTAAAAGCTCAAAAAACCACCCACGATTTTCCCTTATCTCGCGACGATCATTCAAGCCGGGCGGGCTTCTGCCTGCCAACAAACCGATCGGTATTCCTGCTGGCGACTTTACGGAATCGACCTTGACCCCGCCCTCTGAACTACGGTAGTGAACGAGTAGGCTACTACTTATAGGGTATTTCCTCGTAAGTGGGAATTCAGGGTAGAAAGCCACGACTACACGGTGAGCATATGTTTCTGAAGCGATGTCCCCCCATTGCTAAGACCGTGCCCGTGATGTCTGCGTAGTCCGGCACCACTACGAGGGGCATTATCGCTTTGGACCGGCACAGGGGAAGGCTTGGCCTTGCATCCAGGGGGCTAACGAGGCAGAATACTCGGCTCACTGTTCTTGCGGCCGTACTACCATGAAACCCGATATCCATCCCGAATACCATGAGGTCGTGTTCCAGGACGGTAACGCTGACTTTGCTTTTCTGACCCGTTCAACCTTGACCAGCAGAGAAACCATTGCTTGGGAAGATGGCAAGGAATATCCCTTGATCAAGGTAGAAGTATCCTCTGCTTCACATCCGTTCTATACGGGCAAGCATAAAATTCTCGATGCCGGGGGTCGGGTGGACAAGTTCCGGCGCCGCTATGCAGGGTCAAGTAAGGGTATCGACAAGGCCTGATCTGCACTGGTTAATGGCTGAATATGTCCAGCGCCGGCCTTGGGTCGGCGTTTTGTCGGTAAGATTGTGCGATAATTCAATTAGGTGTCTGCCGGATTTAGGAAGAATCTACTTTGGCGGCGAGAAACCGGCCCGTTCTTTTGGTCTTGATCGTTATAGAGAATCTCTATTCGCCTCAACAGACCCAAGAACCCGCCTTGATTGCTCACTGTCTTGTTACGATCCCCCAAGCCTGACAGGCTCCAGGCAAGAGCAGGTTTCAAACCTGCACTTCATAGTTGTCGACCCAGCGGTTGACCCGATTAGCCTATCCCTCCCCCTCCCCGGTGCAGGCATGCCACTCGTGCGTTCCAGTGCCAGATTTCAAGGAGATTGTCGTGTCCGAAGCATCCTTCAAGCTCATCAACGAAACTACAAACAAATCCATCGAATTGCCCTTGATCCAGGGCAGTATCGGTCCTGCTGCAATCGACATTGGTCGCCTGTACAAAGCAACCGGTAATTTTACCTACGATCCCGGTTTTGTTTCTACAGCCAGCTGCCGCAGCGCGATCACCTATATTGATGGTGAAGCCGGAGTACTGATGTACCGCGGTTACCCGATCGAGCAGCTGGCGAAACAATCGACTTTCCTTGAAGTTGCCTATCTTCTTTTGTACGGAAACTTGCCGTCGGCGCCGGAGCTCAGGATATTCGAGACCGAAGTGGGACGCCACACTATGATCCACGACTCGATCCGGCATTTTCTGCGTGGCTTTCACTACGATGCGCATCCCATGGCCATGCTGAGTGCATCAATCGCTTCTCTTTCGGCGTTTTATCACGACGATATCAATATCGAAGATCCGGAAGCCAGGCGCCTGGCTGCTATTCGATTGATCGCTAAGATGCCGACTATCGCGGCCGCTTGCTATCGCTATTCGATCGGCTGGCCGATGCGCTTCCCTCATAATAACCTGGACTATTGCACCCGCTTCCTGCACATGATGTACGAAGTGCCGAGTGAGCCGCTGGAACTCAACCCCATCGCTGCGAAGGCGCTTGAGCTGCTGTTTATCCTGCATGCCGATCACGAGCAAAACGCATCCACATCAACCGTTCGCCTGGTGGGCTCCACGGGGGCCAATCCTTATGCCTCGATTGCTGCAGGGATCGCTGCGCTATGGGGGCCGGCGCATGGTGGCGCTAATGAGGCGGTTCTGAAAATGTTGGAGGAAATCGGTGATCCGGCCAACGTGGGCAAGGCTGTCGCCAAAGCCAAGGACAAGGACTCGGGCTTCCGGCTGATGGGCTTCGGTCATCGGGTCTACAAGAATTTTGATCCTCGGGCTAAGATTCTGCGAGATATGTGCCACCAGGTACTGGATGAGTTGGGGGTCAATGATCCGTTGCTGGATGTGGCCATGAAGCTCGAAGAGGCGGCCCTGAATGACGAGTATTTCATTGAGCGTAAACTGTACCCAAATGTCGATTTCTATTCCGGCATTATCTACAAGGCGCTCAATATTCCCTCCAACATGTTCACAGTCATGTTTTCGATTGCCCGGACGGTGGGTTGGATTACCCATTGGATTGAACATCATGAGACCCCGGGGGCACGTATCGGTCGTCCTCGTCAGGTCTACACTGGGTCGGAGCGGCGGACCTACACTCCGATCGAACTGCGCTGATTGGATCGAGTGCCTTCGATAATCATTGAATGAAACACCCGGGCATGTCATGCCGGGGTGTTTTGTGATGCGGAGTGGTAAGGCCGACCGAGCCGCCGACCAAGCCGAGCACTTAGGATGGCCCCTTACTTTTCAGCAATTCTTGCACTGTGCGTAGATTGGCACGTTGCAGCGGTCGATGGTCAATCCGGTCCAATGGTGACTGCTGCAGGCCATCCCGTGGCAGTACGGTAAGGTCGAAAGGCAGGTTATCCATACTCAGTAGTATTACTGGTACTTCAATTTCGTGGCGGTGATCCATACGTAGGCGGCGACTGTGCGCAGTATAGGAAATGCCATGTTCTGCCAGGTACAGGTTGACCTGTTCGGTGGGGTCACTGAATAGGTGCAGGCAAACTGCAGAATGCTCATCGGCGGTTCCATTAAGTACGGCACCCACCAGACGTGGTTCAAAATGTGACAAGAAGCGCATGGCTGCAAGTGCGGCCAGGCGGTACTGACGCAGTTCAGAGGGCTGACTTTGCGAAAGGAACAAACGCTGATGTTCACGAAGGGCTGCTTCAATTTCCCCATTGCTGGGTAGTGCCAGTTGCTCGTGAATGCTAAGACGCTCGGCAGCTTTATGTTTGGCGTGACGAAAATCTCGTATCCCTTGCTCACTGATCAGCCGGGCGGCCTCCAGAGCTACCCGCCGCCGCATTTGTTGCTGGTGTACTGCTGATTGCGCTCGGTGGGAGTACGGAGACTGTGGCATCAGAAGACGTTGTAGGATTTCTTCTGGCCGGGTTTCTTGGGCGGAGGTGATTGGGCCTTGAGCTTTTCCCAATCTTCGACCCGAAAAATCTCGCGTATAGCCAGCGGGTTCGCGGGTGAGGCGGGCAATCCGGTCTGTCTGTCGATCAGTCCCGTTACGATGCCGGGTGGCATGGCTACGGCGTTCTCCGGTTTACCGGCCAAGGCGGTTCGCATATAGTTAATCCAGATTGGAAGTGCTACATAGGCGCCAAATTCAGGGTGGCCGTCAGCATGTCCAAGTGAGGTGTAATTGTCGAACCCCATCCATACGGTGGTGACTAAACCGGCATTGAAACCACCGAACCAGCCATCCCGGTAATCATTGGTGGTTCCGGTCTTGCCCGATAAATCCGTACGCTTTAGCACCAGCGCCGCGGTTCCTGTGCCACTACGGATTACCGACTGCATCAGCGACGTAATCAGGTAATCATTGCGAGGCCCGATAACTCGTGGGGCCAAACGCAAGGGCAGTGAGGCCTCATTGGCAGGTGCCGGAACCAGCACATGAATGGCTCCCGGCTCGGGAGGGGCGCTGGAAGGTGTGGCGGGTGCCACCCTTGGCTTAGAAACGGCAGCCGAAGTCGGCGCTGATCCGGATGGAGCCGTGTTCGCCGCCAGGCGTTGGGGACAGTCATTGCAGGCTAGCCATGGATTGGCGATATAGATGGTTTGGCCATCGCGATTGACAATACGCTTGATAAAATACGGGTCGATTAGATAGCCACCGTTGGCAAACACCGCATAGCCTCGGGCCATTTGCAATGGCGAAACTGATGCGGTGCCGAGAGCTAGGGATAGATTGTCGGGCAGGGCATCGGAGCGGAAACCAAAGCGCATCGCATAACGGCGGGCATAGCCGACACCAATGGCGTTGACTAAGCGGATGGTCACCAGGTTTTTGGATTGTGCCAGTGCGACCCGCAGGCGTGTTGGCCCCTGGAATTTTTCATTGTCGTTGGCGGGGGTCCAGACCCCCTTCTTGGCGGCTGGATCATTAAAGATCAGTGGCGCGTCGTTAACCACCGAAGCGGGGGTAAAACCACGCTGGAAGGCTGCAGAGTACAGAAACGGCTTGAAGCTGGAGCCGGGCTGGCGAGCCATCTGTGTGGCCCGGTTGAATTGACTGAGTCGATAACTGAAACCACCCACCAGAGCACGAATAGCGCCATTATCCGGATTCATGGATAGCAGTGCCGCTTGAACCTTGGGTAATTCAGTAAGTTGCCAGTGGCCTTGGCTATCAAGATCGATGCGCACGATATCGCCGCGCTTGAGTACTTGGTTGACCGTTTTGGGTGTGACCCCGGTGCGGTTCTCATTGATGTAACGCTTGGCCCAGATAACTGACTGCAGGGCCAGCACCACAGTTTGTCCGTTCTGAAGATAGACATGGGCACTGCGGGCATCGCTTTGGGTAACGATGCCTGGAATCAGTCCAGCTATTGGATAGAGTCTGGACAGAGCGTGGTCGAAGGTGGCTTGATCGGCATTTTCTGGCAACGGGATGTGACCTTCCGGCCCTCGCCAGCCATGTCGATACGCATAGGCCAACAGCCCCTTACGCACGGCGTTGTCGGCGCTATTCTGATCCTTGCTATCCAGAGTGGTGTAAACGATGTAGCCATCGGTCAGAGCCTTGGCTCCGAGCTTACCGATGGCGGCGAGGCGGGCCATCTCCGCAACGTAGGGGGCATGAACCTGGATCGGCGCTTCATGGGGTGCGGCATCTTCAGGTGTTTGGAGAGCTTGGTGGTACTCAGCTTGGGTAATAAACCCGTTGGCCAGCATGCGGCTTAACACGTAATTGCGGCGCTCCAGGGCCCGCTTTGGATTGGTGACCGGATTGGCTGCCGAAGGTGCCTGAGGCAGGCCCCCAAGCATAGCGTACTCGGCCAGGCTAAGCTGCTCCAGAGTTTTGCCATAGTAGTACTGGGCGGCAGCGGCGACACCATACGAATGATGGCCTAGGAAGATCTTGTTGAGGTAGAGCTGCAAAATCTCATTCTTGCTCAGGGTATGCTCGATCCGGTAGGCCAGAAACCATTCCATAATCTTGCGCGTATAACTCTTTTCGGGGCTGAGAAAGAAATTTCGTGCTACCTGCTGGGTAATAGTGCTACCGCCCTGTACCTTCTTGCCACCATGAATCACAACTTCGACAGCAGCCCGCAGGGTGCTGAGGTAGTCGATACCCCCATGATGGTAAAAACCGGAATCTTCAGCGGCGAGAAACGCTTCACGTAATTGCAGTGGTACCTGACTGAGAACAACCGGGATTCGCCGGGTCTCACCAAAGGTAGCAATAAGTTTGCCATCAGCCGATAGAACCCGAAGCGGGACTTGCATCTGTACGCCGCGCAGTTTACCTACGGCGGGCAAGCGAGGAGAGAGTATCCAGTAAGCGATGCCGAGTCCGGACACAGCCAGGATCACACCCAAAATGCCCAGTAGGACGAGGTAACGAAGTAAGCGTAAAAATTTAGGCATAATTGTGACAGATTGTGTCTGCAGCGCAGATAGCGTACAAAGGACACCAGTATAGGAGGGAGACGGGACTTGTCGCAGGTTCGAAGAGGTCAACCTGAATCGAAAACTTCGACCACCGACACGTTCTGATGTTTAAGCCGTCAATATCGGGTGTTGCCAAGGCGTTAACTTTAGGATCTAATGCACTTAAGCATGTTTCGCTTGTAAGAGCGTGAAGGAAGGGGAAAATCCTGTGGGTCTTTTCACCCCCAAGTCTATTCCATTGTTGGGAGTTGATATTAGCTCGACCGCTGTCAAGCTGCTCCAGCTTGGCCAGGTGGGGGCTCGCTATCGGGTCGAGCATTATGCTGTCGAGCCATTGCCGCCCAATGCAGTGGTCGAGAAGAATCTGGTCGAGGTCGAGGCAGTTGGTGAAGCGATCCGGCGTGCCTTGGTGCGCTCGGGGGCCAAAATCAAGACCGCAGTGGCTGCAGTGGCCGGGTCTGCGGTCATGACCAAGATTATCACTATGCCGGCAGATCTGGACGAGGATGATCTGGAAAGCCAGGTTCAGGCAGAAGCCAACCAGTACATTCCTTATCCAATCGACGAAGTTAGCCTCGATTTCGAAGTTCTCGGTTCGGTTAAGGACAATCCGGAAATGATCAACGTGATCCTCGCAGCCTCGCGTACCGAGAACGTTGATATGCGCGTCGCAGCACTGGATATGGGCGGTCTGGTTGCCAAGGTCATCGATATTGAGGCATTCGCCGTCGAAAATGCTTTTGCCCTGATTGCGGACCAGCTTTCCGTTAGTCGCGATGCGGTGGTGGCGTTAGTGGACATCGGGGCGACGATGACCACACTCAGCGTGTTGTGGCAACAGCGTTCGATCTACTCGCGCGAACAGGTATTCGGTGGCAAGCAGTTGACCGATGAGATCATGCGCCGCTACGGACTGTCCTATGAGGAAGCCGGGTTGGCCAAGCGCCAGGGTGGATTACCTGAGTCGTATGAAATTGAAGTACTCGAACCCTTTAAGGAAACCGTAGTACAGCAGGTCAGTCGGCTACTGCAGTTCTTTTATGCGGGCAGCGAACACAGCAAAGTCGATCAGGTCGTGCTGGCCGGGGGCAGTGCGGTGATCAACGGTCTGAGCGAAATGGTTGAAGAACAGCTTGGGGTACCTTGCTGCGTAGCCAATCCACTTGCCAGTATGGCCTTGGCACCCAAAGTATCTCCGCAGTCTTTGGCTCAGGATGCACCGGCGCTGATGGTCGCCTGTGGGCTTGCGCTGAGGAGCTTTGACTGATGGCTCGGATCAATCTACTACCGTGGCGTGCTGAACGGCGCAAACAGCGCGAGCGTGAGTTCTATATGCAGTTGGTTGCCGCAGCAATGGTGGCTTTGGTGGTAGTGATCGGGTGGTCAATGTGGATGGGAATCCGCATTGACAACCAGAATGAACGCAACGCATACATGCAAACGCAGATTCATCAGCTGGATACCAAGATCGCGCAGATCAAGAATCTCGACAAGGTTCGACAGCGACTGTTGGCGCGTAAAAAGATTATTGAGGAATTGCAATCAAGTCGGGCACAGATGGTTCATCTGTTCGACGAGCTGGTCAAACGCACGCCGCCGTCTATTCGCCTGGACACCATGCAGCAACAAGGCCAGAACATGACTTTGAATGGTGTGGCACAGTCCAATGCTGCGGTCGCAACGTATATGCGCAACCTGGAAATGTCACCATGGATGGGATCCGTGGATCTGAGGAAGACCGAGAATATTCCAGGTAATTCACGCATGCCCTATCAATTTGCTCTGACCGTCAAGCTGGGCATGCCTGAGTCCAACCCGGCCGGAGTTGCATCCAGTGCCGCCATGCAGCGATCGGCTATCCAGATTGTGGCGGGCCCGGCCCAGATGAGTCGCTCGACTACTCATACAGAAGGCAAAAAAGCACTGCCTAAATCTGCGGTTCATGCGGCTGAGTCCATGACCCAAGGAGGCGATCACCAATGAGCTTCCTAGACGATTTTCGTAATCTGGATCGCAATAATATTGGGGGCTGGCCGAATACCGTTAAGTCTACCTTTACGGCGTTGCTGATTATATTGATTCTATTCTTCGGTTGGTGGTTCCAGATTAGTAACCAGCAGGATCAGCTCAGTAACCTGGCCGGCAGAGAGAATCAATTCAAGCACGAATTTGTAATCAAGCAAGCCAAGGCAGTGAACTTGGCTGGATTGACCAAGCAGCTTGAGCAGATGCAAGACATGCTGCGGCAAATGCTGCGTCAGTTGCCCAGTAAGACTGAGATGCCACAGTTGCTGGTGGATATTTCCCAGGCAGCACTGTCGGCCGGTCTGCAGGTTGACCTGTTCAAGCCGGGACCTGAAAGTCTTAAAGAATTCTACGCAGTCAAGCCCATCAAGATTCGCATGATTGGTACCTACAATCAGTTTGGTACATTTATCAGCCGGGTGGCTTCGTTACCGCGTGTGGTGATTCTTACCATGCACAATGTATCACTGAAGCCCCTGAAAGTTGCCAGCAAGGGGGTCCCTCCTGACGGGCAGCTGGTACTTGAAGGAACGGTACGAACCTATCGCTATCTTGACGAGAACGAGGTGTCTGCTGCGGCAGGCCAGGGAGGCAGGCGGTGAGCATGAAAACGCTGGCCCGTATTGCCCTCCTTGTTTCGGTACTGGCCGTACTGGCCGGCTGCACCCGGGGGATGGGCGATCTACGTACCTGGGTGGCCCAGGAAAAGGCTAAAAAGGGTGTACCTCTGCCCCCCTTACCGGTTATTAAAACTTTTGAAACTTTCACCTATAACGACCAGAATTTGCGTGATCCTTTTAGTCCGAGTTCTCTTGAAACGACTAGACGAGGTAACACAAACAGTCCCCGACCCGATGCCAATCGTCCGCGTCAGCCACTCGAGGCATTTCCGCTGAGTGCATTAAAGCTGGTGGGCACCATCGGCAGTGGAACAAACATACAGGCATTGGTCATGGATCCGACGGGGGTGATACACCGCGTCAAACACAATCAATACATGGGCCAGAACGATGGACGGGTAAGCAAGATTACTCCCGACCAGGTTGATCTGGTTGAACTGATACCCAACGGCAACGGCGGATGGATGGAACACAAAGCTGTTGTTGCAATGAGCGAGCAATGAGGACTACGTGGGGGTGATACACATGATGACGCAAACCACTTGCAAACCGGCACGCACTGCGCGCCCCCTCCATGTTCGGCATTGGATCGGTCTGGTGGCCGTACTGCTGGTCGCAACATTTCCTTTTCAGGCGATGGCATCCAGTGCCCTCAAGAACATGAGCTACCAATCCTTGTCGGGAGGAAGGGTGGTACTGAATTTCAAATTTACCGGGACGGTACCGACACCGCGTATCTTTACGACGGAGACTCCCCCCCGGATTGCGGTCGATTTCGATAATACGTCTCTGGCTGTTGCCAAGCGTCATTTGAAAATTGGCAGTGGAGCAGCATCCGGTGTTACCGCCGTCTCTGCAGGAGGACGGACCCGGGTTGTGGTGGATTTATTCAACAGTGCCAGCTACACCACTAAAGTCGAGGGTGACAGGCTGGTCATGATAATTCGGCCGGTTCAGACCCGCTCCAGCTTGGCTAGGCACACCAATCCATCAAAGGTTCTGCCGGGGCGTACCGGGCCAAGTATTACCGGCATCGATTTTCATCGCACGAAGGCTGGTGCAGGGCGTATTGTGGTCAATTTCGCGACCAGGGGTGCTCAGGTCAACATGCGCCGTGAGGGGACCATCGAAATTGTGGATATTAGCAATTCCCGGTTACCTCGAAAGTTGGCACAGAAACTCGATGTCACCGATTTTGCAACCCCCGTTGTCTCGATAACAACCCGTCGGCAAGGCCATGGCGCGCGCATGCAGATTGCTGTGAAGGGAGCTTTCGAACCGTCCGGATATCAGACCGGCAATACATTCGTAATCGAAATTCAGCCCAAGTCAAGAACCGGTACCGTCCCGGATCGTGGCGGGGTGATCGGCAACCTTGGACCGAAGAAATATTCCGGTACCAGGGTTACCTTCAATTTCCAGAATATTGCTACGCGGTCGGCGCTACAGTTGATCGCCGATATTTCGAACTTGAACATTGTTGCGTCAGATTCGGTTGGCGGAGACGTCACCCTGCATTTGGTCAATGTTCCATGGGACCAGGCCTTGGCTGTGATCATGCGTGCCAAAGGCTTGGGAGAACAGCGTGACGGCAACGTCATCTGGATTGCCCCCCAGACTGAGATTGCCAGCTTTGAGCAAGCCCGTGCTGAAGCCCGCATACGTGCCCAAGAGGCTCAGCCACTGGTCACTGACTACATCCCAATCAGCTATGGCAAGGCTTCGAACATCGCCAAACTGCTCACTCAGAAGAGTCTGCAGAGCAATTCAGGTGGGGCGGGTGCCACTCAGAGCACCCGTGGGTTCCTATCGCCGCGCGGTAGCGTGACCTTCGATGTACGCACCAACACACTGATCGTCAGTGATATCCCAAAGAAAATTCGTGAAATTCGCGCGCTGGTCAAAGTACTTGACCGTCCGGTGAAGCAGGTGCTGATCGAATCACGAATCGTCATAGCCACTGATAATTTCACCCGCGAACTGGGTGCTCGCTTCGGGGTCAACGGTTTCCACAGGAATCCAAGCGGTCAGTTGATTTCGACCGGTTCAAATCTCAGTAGTACCTCCAGTCTCGATAACAGTATTGCTGCACAGCAAGCGGTGATTGCCCAGAACAGCGCCAATGCGGCTTATGCTGCACAGCAGGGCACTACGCCGGCGCAGCCTACACTGCCTCCGGCCGTTACTTTCCCTGGCGGTCTGAACGTGAATTTGCCGGTGGCGACACCAGCCGGAAGCTTCGGGCTGGCGATTCTGGGGTCCAGCTATCTGCTCAATCTGGAGTTGTCTGCAGCCCAGACCGAAGGTAAGGGTGAGGTTATATCCAGCCCCCGGGTGATCACCGCGAATCAACAGCCGGCGATCATCAAACAGGGCCAGGAGATCGGTTACGTCACATACCAGAATAGTGGTGCGGGTGGGGCAGGCCTGGGCGGTACGGCAACTGTGCAGTTCAAGGATGCGGTGTTGGAACTCAAGGTGACGCCGACCATCACTGCTGATAATCGGATCTTCCTTGATCTGGATGTGAAGAAAGACGCGCTGGCCGGCTTCATCAACAACCCGGGTGGTGGCCAAGTGCCACAGATTGATACCCGACAGATCAAGACCGGGGTACTGGTCGACAACGGTCAGACGGTAGTGTTAGGTGGTATCTACGAAATCAATAAGCAGAACACTGTGACCAAGGTCCCTGGGCTTGGGGATATTCCGGGTGTGGGCTTCTTGTTCCGGAATAAATCACGTAACAACACCAAGGCTGAATTGTTGATTTTCGTCACTCCTAGGATTCTCGACGATAGTTTGCATTGAGCCTCGAACCGGTCGTGAAGCAAGCTAGACATGATGTCTAGGCAGCGGGGTGGAATTTCACCCCACTATGCTCTCAGCTAGCAGCTCACCCAGATAGCCATCGGCGGTTTTGAAAACCGTTCGATAGGTCAATCGGAAAGTGTCAATCCCAGGCAATTTGCAGCCTGTCGGTAGTGGCTAGCAAGCGTAGTGCTGAAAATAGCCAGTATCACGTGGTGAGGCGCTGAGCTGTTGTGTTGGGCTTTGGCCAGGGCTCGAAAGGCAATCTGCGCGGCTTGATTGAGAGGAAATCCATAGACGCCACAACTGATGGCGGGGAAGGCAATACTGCGTAAGCCATATTCAGAGGCGATGCGCATGCTGTTGCAATAACAGCTTTCTAAAGCCTCGGTTTCGTGACAGTGCCCACCGCGCCAGATCGGACCGACGGTATGAATGACATACTGGGCAGCGAGATCAAACCCGGGTGTGATGCGTGCCTGGCCAGTCGGGCAACGTATTCCTGGAGAGATCTCAGGCAGCTTGCGACAGCTTGCCAATAGTTGAGGGCCGGCACGCTGGTGGATGGCAGCATCGACACCACCACCTCCCAGGAGTCCTGGATTAGCAGCATTGACGATGCCATCAACAGCCAATGTGGTGATATCTACAATCAATAATTGCATCACAGCTCCGAGTCGGGGTGAGGCATTTCATGACGAATCCAGCTGCTCCATACGCCTGGGTTTTACCAGAGAAATTCATTACTTGGGGTTGGAATAAGTTTGAGACGGTCTCAGTTCGCCTGGATGCTGGGGAGAATCCGGCCTTCGAGGACGGCAATACCTGCAAGTTCCGCGCGGAATTGATCGCCGACCTGCAGTACTCCGACTCCTGCAGGAGTGCCGGTAAAAATGACATCACCGGGTTGCAGAAGCCATAACAGTGATAACTCGTGGATGATTGAGGCCACATTATGGATCATGGCATCGGTTTGTCCTTGTTGGCGGGTTTCCCCGTTGACCGTAAGGCTGAGCGTCCGCGCGTCTGGGGGCCCGATATCCTCTATTCTATGTAACTCCGACAGCGGTGCGGAATAATCGAAACCTTTGGCAGCATCCCAGGGTAGCCCGTCCTGTTTGGCCGCACTCTGTAGGTCGCGCCGGGTCAGGTCCAGGCCCACGGCATAGGCATAGATACAATCCAGAGCCTGCTCACAAGAAATGTTATGGCCGCCCTGCTTGAGGGCGACCACCATTTCGACTTCATAGTGCAGGTTGTGCGTGGCGGGTGGGTAGGGTACCTCACCACTGGGTTGCAGTGCGTCAGCCGGTTTCATGAAAAAAAAGGGTCGTTGTCGGTCGACTACAGAGCCCATCTCCCTGGCGTGGGCAAGATAATTGCGACCGATGCAGTACACCCGATGTACCGGAAAAAGTGTTGGTGTCTGGGCTACGGGCAGATAAACAGGTGCAGGAGGAGTAAATGGTGTGGACATAACCCTTCGCCGGGATGGGAACAGGCAAAGCATAGACAGGTATAGGGTGCACGTATAGCTCGAGCCGCGCTGACATCTGTCATGAACGAGCCCTGATCAAGGTGGCTGGTCAGAAATCAGGAAATGCGGCAGCATGGGGATATTGGAACTTAAGTGTCAGAGGGTTGTGGTGGCCGATACCGATTTATTGGATCAACTGCGTATAGATCATAGTCAGCGTGATCCGCAGACTGTCCCTCGACACGGGCTGGCCTGGATCGGTGCCGGGGTGCTGTTGTTACTGCTGTTGCTGGCGGCCGGAGGCTGGTGGTGGTCACAGGACATTCCGGAAGTCCGGGTGGCCGAAGTCGTTGCCCCGACTGTCAGTAACTCCGGTGCTGTGTTGCAGGCCAGCGGTTATGTGACCGCACGTCGGGCCGCAACGGTTTCGGCGCAAGTTACCGGTCGGCTAACCGAGGTGCATGTTGAAGAGGGTGAGCGGGTCAGGAAAGGCCAGTTACTGGCCCGTCTGGATGATGCCCAGGCCAAAGCGGCGCTGGTTCTGGCGCAGGCACAAGAGGCTGCGACGCGGGCCTCGCTAGGTCAATATCGGGCCAATGCCGAATTGGCAAAGTTGACCCTGCAACGTGAGCGCAAGCTGGTACAACGCGGTCTGGCGCCTAGGCAAACCCTGGATCAGGCGGTTGCGAATGAAAAAAGTATGGCGGCAGTATTGGCCAGTGGTCGCGACCAGGTTGCTGTTGCAGTAGCCCGTCGGCATGAGGCCGAGGTGGCCTATGACTACACCTTTGTGCGAGCGCCTTTTGCGGGCGTTATCACCGACAAGGCCGCGCAGGTGGGTGAAATCGTTTCACCTTTCTCCGCCGGTGGAGGGTTCACTCGTACCGGTGTAGCAACAATCGTGGACATGAACTCCTTGGAAGTGGATGTCGATGTCAACGAGGCTTATCTGCACCGCATATTTCCCGGACAGTTGGCCGAGGCCGTGTTGAATGCTTATCCAAACTGGACCATTCCCGCCCATGTGATCGCCATTGTGCCGACGGCTGACAAAAGCAAGGCCACGGTAAAAGTACGGGTAGCGCTGGAGCAGAAAGATCCACGGATTCTTCCCAATATGGGCGTACGGGTGAATTTTCTTGCTCCCGGGGTAAAGACCGGAACTCCACCCAAGGGGCTGCTGATTCCGAAAGATGCCGTAGTGAGGTCGGGTGGTCACCCCTTGGTATTCGTGGTGCTTAAAGATGGGCGAGTCAGGCTCGTTCCCGTCGCTCTGGGTCAGATCTATCAGGGTATGCAGCAGGTGCGCACGGGTCTACAGGTTGGTAACAAGGTCATTCGCAATCCACCGAGCGGGCTGGCCAACGGTTCCCGGGTACGGGTCATTTCGAATTCGGGACAGTGATGGTGAGAATTCGTTTCGATTTCCAGTGAGGTGCAAGATGGGCGCATTGATTGAAATCCGTCAGCTCAGCAAGATTTATGTGCGTGGTAAGCAGAAGATTGAGGTCTTGCACGACATCAATCTGGACATTAGCGGGGGTGACTTTTTTGCCCTTATGGGGCCTTCCGGTTCGGGCAAGACCACACTGCTGAATCTGGTAGGAGGCTTGGATGTGCCGAGCTCGGGTACGGTCAGTGTTGCCGGCCAGCGCATTGATCGGCTTGCGGCCGGGAAACTGGCACGCTGGCGCGCTGCCCATGTTGGCTTCGTGTTCCAGTTCTACAACTTGATGCCGATGCTGTCGGCACAACGCAATGTCGAGTTGCCTTTGCTATTGACCAGGCTGAGCGCAGTGGAACGGCATAAACGCACTGCGGTCGCTCTTGAACTGGTGGGACTGGCAGATCGGGTCAAGCATAAGCCTGGCGAACTTTCCGGAGGTCAGCAGCAGCGGGTTGCCATTGCCCGGGCCATTGTTTCCGATCCGACCGTGCTGGTCTGTGATGAGCCGACGGGAGATCTCGACCGGGCCTCGGCCGAGGAAGTGTTGAACCTGCTGCAGCGGCTCAACCGGGAACATGGCAAGACTATTGTTATGGTTACCCACGATCCACGTGCCGCCGAACATGCCACGCACCTGTTGCACTTGGATAAGGGCAGCCTGGTCGAAAGTGTGTCTTCCGCGGCGTGAAGCGAGGTGATCCGATGAGGGCAGCAACATGAAATATCTGCATCTGGTCTGGGCAGGACTGTGGCGCCGCAAGGCCCGCACCGTGTTTACACTGCTATCGATTCTTACCGCGTTCTTACTGTTCGGGATGCTGAATGCCGTGCGGGTGGCGTTTGATGCAGGTGACCAGCTGGCCGGTGCAGGGCGACTGATTGTGAGTTCGAAGTTATCCATCATCCAGCCGCTGCCATTGAGCCTGTTGACTCGCATTGAGGCGTTGCCTGGGGTTAAAAAGGTGGCCTATGCAAACTGGTTTGGAGGGTACTACCAGGAGCGGAGAAATTTCTTTCCGAATTTTGCGGTAAGTCCAAACTATCTGGATATCTACTCCGATCTGTTCAAGCTTTCCGCTACCCAGCGCAAGAGCTTCGATGCCACGCGCGATGGGGCGGTTGTGGGGGCGGAGATTGCCAAGCGCTTCGGCTGGAAGATCGGTCAACGTATTCCACTGATTGGTGGAATCTTTCCACGCCGGGATGGCTCCAAGGAGTGGGATTTCCAGTTAGTTGGAATTTTCACTGCCGCTGATCCCAAGCTTAAGGGGGTCGAGCAGGACCTGCTTTTTCACTGGAAGTACTTCAATGAAGGCAATGCCTACATGCATGGCATGGTCGGTTGGTACGTGGTCAAGGTGCTGGATCCGCAGCATTCCGATCGTATCGCGGCGGCCATCGACCGGCTTTCAGTCAATTCTGACCATGAAACCAAGACCGAAACCGAACAGGCTTTCCAGCGGGCATTTATCGCCCAGATTGGTAATATCGGACTGATCGTCGGGGGCATCATGGCGGCGGTGTTCTTTACGCTGTTGTTGCTGACCGGCAACACCATGGCGCAATCGGTGCGCGAACGTATTCCCGAATATGCCGTGATGAAAACTCTGGGGTTCAGTGATAAGCGTATTCTTGCCCTGATTTTGGCGGAGTCGATAGGTCTGGTGCTAATTGGCGGGGTGGCCGGTATGGGAGTGGCCAGTGTGCTGATTCCTACCGTTAACTCCGCACTCGGCGGCACCCTGTTGTTGCCACCGGTCGATCTTGGTAGCTGGGCTGTGGGTCTGGTGCTGATGCTGGCTGTGGGTCTGGTGATCGGTATTCTTCCGGCCTTGCGCAGCATGCGCCTTAACATCGTTGATGCCTTGGCTGGCCGGTAGCGGAGAAAGTCCATGCGAATCGTGTCGAATATTGCCCTTACCCTGTTACTTGCAGTAGGACTGGTGATTTGGTTTCTTTTGCCCTGGTGGGCGTTGCTGGCGTTGCTCGGAGCACTCGGGATACTGTTGGGAGTAAGCCGCCAAGGTCGTCGGACCCTGGCCATTCTGCGCCTCGGCTTGACCACCTTGTCGCAACGCATCGGTGCTTCGTTGGTCATTCTGATAGGTATTGCCGGGGTAGTCGGTGTGTTGGTTGCGCTGTTGGCGATGAGCGAAGGTCTAACCCAAGTCTTGGACAGTACCGGGAGTTCGGATACCGCTATTGTGCTGCGGGCCGGGGCAACCGGCGAACTGGCTTCGGGTCTCACTCGCAGCGATGTCACCTTAATTCAGCAGAAACCCGGTATCGCCGATAATGCCAAAGGTCAACCCTTGGCATCCCCGGAACTAGTGGTGATCGTGAATCTTCCGAAAAAGAGCAGCGGGACGACTGCCAATGTGCAATTGCGGGGAGTGGGTCGTGCCGCCTGGACGGTGCGACCGGGGATTCACATGGTAAAAGGACGCAAGTTCCGACCGGGTTTTCGGGAACTGGACGTAGGGATCGGTGCAGAGCAGCAGTTTGCCGGTCTCAGCCTGGGTGATTCAGTACAATTGGGCAGCCAGCCCTGGAAGGTTGTCGGAATCTTCGAAGCTGGGGACGCCCATGATTCTGAGCTTTGGGCCGATGCGGATACGGTGGCCTCGGCATTTTCCCGGGGTGGTTATCAATCGGTCACGGTGCGCCTGCTTAGCCCGGGGGCATTGCCCGTATTCAGGGCAGCTCTCAAATCCGACCCCCGATTGAAAGTTCAGGTCCAGACCACGCAGAAGTACTATGCGGCGCAGTCCGGACGCTTGACCAAAACGATTCGTATCGTCGGCTTTACGGTGGCCTTGATCATGGCGATCGGAGCGGTATTCGGTGCTCTCAACACCATGTATGCCGCCGTGTCCGACCGGTCACGCGAGATTGCTACGCTACGGGCACTTGGCTTTGGCGGCCTGCCGGTGGCCGCGGCGGTACTGCTGGAGGCGATGCTTCTGGCGGCATTGGGTGGCTTGCTTGGTGGTGGCATTGCCTGGCTACTTTTCAATGGCTATACCGTATCCACATTGGGGAGTAATTTCAGCCAGTTGGTCTTTCAGTTCCGGGTAACTCCAGAGCTACTTTTCAGTGGGCTGAAGTGGGCTTTGGCCATCGGTCTGGTGGGAGGGCTGTTCCCGGCGCTACGTGCGGCAAGAGTGCCGGTAACGGTTGCCTTGCGTGAGTTGTAAATGGGTGCGATACGATGACAAATGCCTGCCGGACAACTCTGCAGTGTGGTGCACTTGGGGTGTGGAGGGCCTTGCGGTCCTCAAGGGGGTGGCGGACGCTTATCCTGAACCACCACAAACTCACCTTCGATGATGTTGTGATTTTGCTCCGAACCTTGGGGTGGGACAGGGGGTGGTGGGGGGGAGACGGTTGCCGATACAGGATTGCGTGGTCGGACGATCTGGCGCACCAGAAAGGCCACACTGAATACTCCAAGTACAATCATGGCAATGATGAATCCGAACACGAAAACCAAGGCGAGCAGCACGAAGCCCGTCAGCAGCCACAGGATCCGGCCAAGTTTGCTGCTTGGAGGTCGGAGGATGAAAGTTTGAGTTCGCATGGGTTTACTCCGTGCCAGAGTGCCGCATTGGGCACGCGGACTCTACTATCATGCCTGATGTAACTGAACAGTGCCTGTGCCGTTTGGCAGAGGTTCCCGATACTGGGGCTTTGACGGTGGCTTTGAGCGATGGGAAGTCGGTGATTCTGATCCGTCAAAAGGACCAGCAGCATGCTTATAGCAATGTCTGCCCCCATGCCGGCCGTCGACTGGATTGGGCGCCAGGCAAGTTCCTGATCAAGCGCGGGGTGATGACTTGTGCAGCGCATGGGGCCAGTTTTGACGTTGCCGATGGCACCTGCCTAGGCGGCCCGTGCCGGGGCGAAGGTTTGCAGACGGTGCCCATTCGCGTTGTTGACGATGTAGTTTGGCTGGATTGAGCTTGGCACAGCTACCGAGCGGCACCATGCTGATGCGATGTGCGAGTTAAGCCCATGGACTGGGGCACCCCATCAGTTCATTTTTTTGTCAAGGGCCTGCGTAGATCAGATTGACGGCTACGATCAATACGGCCAGATAGACCAGCGTCAAGGGCAGGCCGATGCGTAGAAAGTCACGCGGACGATAGCCGCCGGGTCCGGCAACCATGGTCAAGGCCGGATGGGCACTGGAGATGAGGAAGGTGCTGGAGACGGCCATTGCCGTGATCATGATGTAGGCGATCGGGTTGCCGCCGGTGGACAGAGCCACATTGATCGCGATGGGGATCATTACCACGATCGCCCCGACATTCATCATCACTTGTGAGAAGGCCAAGGTAATCAGTGCAATCATGGCCTGGATGGCCCATTGTGGAAGCCCACCAATATGCTGCATCAATTGCTGGCTCAGCCAGGTGGCTGCCCCCGTCGTGTCCATAGCCCAACCCAGGGGGATCAGGCAGGCGATGATAAAGATGGTCTTCCAATTGACTCCCCGATAGGCCTCGTCGGGGGTGATGACCCCGGTAACCAGCATGCCTACGGCACCGACCATCAGGGAAACGGGCAAGGGCAGCGGGCTGAACAGGGCCAGTCCCTTGGCCAGGAAAAAGAAGAACAGGGCCTCGCGGATCTTGCCCGGACGCGCCTCTTCCTCGGGCAGGTCGGTGACCACGACAATATCGTGGTCCTGACGTGGAGACTTCAGATCGTTCCAGCTGCTGTGCAGTACCAGGGTGTCACCAGCACGGAGATTGACGGCACGTAGATTTTCCCGAAAAACTTGTTCCCCACGGTTCACAGCTAATACTGAGATGCCATAGTGACGACGTAAATGCAGGTCACCGATACTTTGTTTGATAAAACGTGAACCCGGAGGAACCACCGCTTCGGAAATGCCGGCGAGTGCGGCATTGAACATGTCTCCGAGATTACGTAAGCGTGGTGAAAGCCGACATAGTTGCTGATTGGAGAATGCGGCCACCTGGTTGCGGGTACCCATGACACCGAGAACGGTACCTACCCAGATCATCTGATCGGCCGGTGGGGCCAGACGCGCTTCATTGCCATTCTTGATGGCCAGGATGAGAGGGGCGTCGTGCAGGCGCTCCGCCTCGAGAATGCTCATGCCAACCAATGGGCTTTCCGATGTCACGATAAGCTCGTACACGTCACCACGGATATTGTAGGTTTCGGCAAAATAGCTTTCTGTACGGGTAGGCGTGACATTACGGCTCTCATCGGGAGCATTGCGGAACAGCCGGCGAGTAAAAACAGCAAAGAACACCACCCCGGTAATGGCCAGGATGATGCCGACCGGGGTTACGCTGAATATTCCGAATTGTGGAATGGTATCGGCACCGGGTGGCAGGTTCCGGTTGGCACTGGCGATCAAATCGTTAAGCATGATCAGCGGACTATTACCGATCAAGGTGGTGCTGGTGCCGGTGAGAATCACGTAGGCCATGGGTAACAGCAAACGCGACATCGGTACCCCGGTACGGGCCGAGATGCGGCTGGTGACCGGAATCATCAAGCTGGCCAACGCCTGGCTGGGAATCACTGAACTCATTACCGTGGCCGTGGCGTTGATGGCCAGCGACAGTCGTGATTCCAAGCCCCTGGAGAGACGCATGATAAAGCCGGCCACTGCGTTCAAGGCACCGGTTCGGTCCAGTCCGACACCCATAATCATCACGGCCATGATAGCCATTACGCCGAAGCTGGAAAATCCCCCGAATACATGATCGCCGGGAACCAGCCCGGTGATGCCGAGGGTGATCAGTACCACCAGTGCGACTACATCGGCGCGCAGCCATTCAAGCACCAGCATGATCACAGTGAACAACACCAAACCGAGCACCAGCACCATGTCGGTGGTCAGTGTCAGCGTGCCAGCGTCATGCACCGTGTGAGACTCCCCGTGCTGAAATGGTTTTAACGTCGATCGTAGAGCAAATCCCAGACCCCGTGTCCGAGTCGCAGGCCACGTTGTTCAAAACGGGTGGCAATGCGCCAGGGTGGTCGTGAAGAGGCTTGACCGGGTCCGGCTCGATTACGCCAAGCGGGTGCAGCATCCATTACCGTAAACATGTATTCGGCATAATCGGCCCAGTCGGTGGCCAGATGCAACAATCCACCGGGTCTGATTCGTTGTTCCAGCAGGGCGACAAAAGTTGGTTGAATCAGTCTCCGTTTATGGTGTCGTTTTTTTTGCCAAGGGTCGGGAAACAAGATACGCACCTCATCGAGTGAGCCGGGAGCGATTTCATGTTGCAGAATTTCTACAGCGTCATGGTTGTAGACGCGAGCATGGACAGCAGTTTGTGCGGCCAGCATATTGAGAAGTCTGCCTACCCCAGGGCGGTGTACGTCGATACCGATATGATCACGATCTGGGTCATGTGCCACCGCCCAAGCCATGGCCTCACCATTGCCGAAGCCGATTTCCAGTACCCGGGGAGCCTGACGATTGAAAACAATATCAAAATCGCGGAGTTGGCCTGTGTAATCAAGGCCATAGTGTTGCCAGTGCTGGGCGAAAGCCCGTTGTTGCGCAGGGGTAAAGTGGCCTTCGCGACGGACAAAGCTGCGTATACGGTGCGACTTGGCGGCTGAAATCGTACTGGCCGGGGTGGGTTCAGACATGCCACTCATCCAATCGTGCCATCGATTGGACTGGAGGCACTGGCGTAACGTCGGCGCGGAATCCGACCGGCCAGATACGCTTGCCGCCCTGCTGCCACCGCCAGCTTCATGGCCTGGGCCATACGTATCGGTTCACGGGCTGCGGCGATTGCGGTATTCATCAACACTCCGTCACAACCCAGTTCCATCGCTATGGCGGCATCTGAAGCGGTTCCCACACCGGCATCGACGATAACCGGAACCTTGGCGTTTTCGACGATTTCCAGCAAGGTATAGCGGTTCTGAATGCCCAGGCCCGAGCCGATCGGTGCCGCCAGCGGCATGACCGCCACGCAGCCGATTTCTTCCAGCTGGCGCGCCAGGATGGGGTCATCCGAGGTATAGACCATCACATCGAAGTGGTCAGCCACCAATTGTTCAGCGGCTTTGAGGGTTTCGACCACATCAGGGTAGAGCGTCTTGCGGTCGCCTAAGACTTCCAGCTTGACCAGCTTGCGACCATCAAGCAGCTCCCGGGCAAGCCGGCAAGTGCGTACGGCTTCCTCAGCATCGAAACAGCCGGCGGTATTCGGCAACAAGGTGTAGCGATCCGGGGGCAGGGCATCAAGCAGACTAGGTTGTCCGGGCTCCTGGCCGATATTGGTTCGGCGGATGGCTACAGTGACGATTTCTGTCTCTGCCGCCTCACAGGCTAAACGGGTCTCTTCAAGATCCCGATACTTGCCCGTACCGATGAGCAGACGTGAACGATAGCTGTGGCCAGCGATGAGCAGGGGTTGAGAGGCGGCAGGTTGGGGCATGCGAGGTTCCATGTATGTGTTGACAATACAGTAAGCGGGTAGGGCGTATTGTTGCGCAGCTGGCGTCGAATCGAAACTTCGGACGGCTTGTTGAAGTACGGTTCAGATAATGGGAACGCGAACGACCGGCTCGACGCGTGTAGGAAGCTCGTGGATTGGGTTGAAAGATCGTTCGAATGAGTGACAGGATAGGTGGGTGGGGAAGATATCGGGTGCCCCTTCGCTGTTCATATAAACGTACCGGAATCCTGATCCAGACGGACACAATCCCGGCTCGCATGGCTTCGGCGACGAAGTTCACGAAAACGGTAACGCAGATACATTGGTCGCTGTTCAGGTAGGAAATGATAAAGGCCAGGCAGCTTTGGCTGCCTGGCCTTGGATACTACGCTGTCGGTCTGGATTACAAAGACGGAAGTTCTGGCGAGGAAGTCAGCAGGACCTTACTGGTGGTGGTGTAGACGTCAATAAGTACACCATTCTCATAGACAAACGTTGTGGTGATGGTTATTGCATAGCGTTTGCCACCCTGAATGACAATGTACGTTGACGATTGGGAGTTCGAACTCACCGTAATCGTCTGTGTTTGCGCGGTCCCCGGCGCACCGTACGAGGATGCGTATGATGGTGAAGATGTCGATCCGTGACCGATTGCTAACAGCTTAGTACCGGCAACCAATGGGATATGCTTGATGGTATAGACTTTACCGTTCTGGTCGAGCACCACCAGCTTTAGTCCGTTTTTCGTACGATAGGTCTTGATGCAACGAGTGAAGCATTGCGCGTTGCGGCTCGCAAGTTGGGTTTCTACCTTGGCCTGCATGGCCGAGTAGGTGGTGGTGTTTTGGGCCGGCGCTGCCATACTGCCGCTACTCCATACCCCCAGTAAAACAAAGCCTATTACCCGCCACACTCGGGTGCTGCCAAATAGTGTGTTCATCATGAATACCCCTCATTCATCCTGGTTGACTTTTGTCAGTCTACCCCCCCCCCCACTATCGGTGGCAAGACTAGGTGTGGTGGGTGTGCTGGAGCGATAGCGTTTGCAGTGCCGGTTGGTTTTACCTGATGGTTTTTCACCGACTGTTGCGGACTCGCGTCTCACGCGCTCGCCACCCCACTCGGCCCTCGACCTGGTGGGGTGGATACTCTCAGCACCGTGCGCTTAGCCGCCAGAAGATTGCCGGCACAATGCTTCATCCTCCCCCTACGGCATGGATGATTTCGATGCGGTCGTCCTCTTGGAGTAGGCACTTGGCGTGGATGCTCCTGGGTATGATTTCGAGATTGATTTCTACGGCAACCCGACGCGAGTCGTAGCCGCTGTGTTCGAGCAACTGCAGCAGGGTGGTCTGGGCCGGGCACTCCCGGGGTTTACCATTGATATGTATACGCATAGCGCTATGGTAGGCGCATTAGCACGTCAACGCGCATTCGGGGGGACTGCGATGGATATGTTGTATACCTTGACTTTGACTGGCTCGGTACGGGATCAGGAAAACGCCGATTCGATTTGGACGCGGGTGGCGGCGATGATGAAGAAATCGCCGGAAGCTTTTGCGGCAGAGGTAAAGGCCCGTTTGCCGATGAGCTTGAAAGCGACTGCACAAGAACACGTGAAGCGGCAAGCCCAGGCTTTGGCCGAAGCCGGTATCGAAGTCGAAGTGACGCCTGAAACCGGGGGTCGATTCTGGCTGCGATATCAGGGCCAGACCCATGGACCGGTTATTGCGGCCTGGTTGCAGTCAGCGATTGATCGGGGGTTCGTTCCTGCTGATGCTGAGGTTCGATCCATGGATGTCACCACAACCTGGCTGTCGGTTGGCGATTGGCGACAAGGCGTCGATGTATCTTTCGACCTGGATACGAGCTCCCATCAGGATACCGTGCAGATTGCATCTGAGCCAGCCCATGAAAATGCAGCAGGGATGGGGACGTTGGTGCCGTTGCATGGCCAGTTGCCGGGTTTGTATGGAGGCTTCTGGTTGCGCCTGGTGGCTGCGCTGATTGATGGTCTGATTCTGAGCTTTGCCTATTACGTCTTGATGTTGATCGGGATTCTGCCCGGTATTTTGGTGGGGAGCGGGGCGGGGATTCTAGCCGGATATAGTGCCTCGGTTCTAGCTTCTTTTACCGGAGCATGGCTATATGCAGCCCTGTTTCAGAGCTCGAAATTACAGGCTACGCCGGGAATGCTGGCGCTGGGTCTGGCGGTGACAGATCTGAGCGGAGAGCGTATCCATTTCGGTCGTGCTAGCGGTCGTTATTTCGCAACGTTCGTTTCGACTATCATCCTGTATTTCGGTTATTTCATGATTGGCTGGACCCAGCGCAAGCAGGCCCTGCACGACATGATGGCCGGCACCCTGGTGGTTCGCAGCAGTACGCTACGGGCCTTTCGTGAGGGACGGGTGGAATCCGGGCAGGCGATGCCTGCTGGAGGGATACCAGTTTGGGCCATTGTGCTGATCATAATCGGGGTGTTGTTCATTCCGATTATGGCTATTTTGGCAGCTATCGCGATCCCGGCCTATCAGGACTATGTCGTTCGTACCCAAATCAGCCAGGG
>QILI01000050.1 GCA_003233305.1 Mizugakiibacter sp. | reverse complement strand
GCAAGATGCGGTAGGCCTGCTCGAATGCTGCATTGATTTCATCTTCGGATCCGGTTGCTTTGGCGGGATCCTCGACGCCCCAGTGTGCGCGCAGCGCCGGGCCAAGGTAAGCCGGGCAGGTCTCACCGGCAGCACTGGCGCAGACGGTGATCACAATATCCGGCGTTTCCGGCAGATTATCCCAGGATTTGCTGGACAGCCCCTCAGTGGGAATGCCTTCGCGCTCCAGCAAGGTCAGCGAGCGTGAATGCACCTGTCCGGTCGGCTGGCTGCCGGCACTCATAGCGTGCCAACCGATCGAGGCCAAGGCGTTAAACGTGGCTTCGGCCAAGATCGAACGGCAGGAGTTGCCAGTGCATAAAAACAGGATATTCACGATGTGAGTTCTCTTGTTGAAGCAGGGGAAGGAAGTACGCTCTCCGAACACGGCGACGCGGTTCGAAGGTTCACACACTGTTCGGGATGACCGGCGCAGCACTCTTCGGTCAGGTAGGCGATCAGGTCGAGCATCAGCGGGATATTGGCTCGATAGCGTTGAAAGCGGCCCTCTTGCTCCACGGTGAGCAGGCGGGCTTGTGTCAGCGTCTTCAAGTGGAATGAGAGATTGGACGGAGGTACGTCGAGCGTTATAGCGATCTCGCCGGCAACCATCCCTTCTGATCCTTTCTTGACCAGTAGTCGATACACATCCAGCCGCGTGCTCGATGAGAGGGATTCAAATATTAAGGTTGCTGTCTCCTTCTTCATATTTTGACTATACAACGAATATTGAAATGATGCCATGGTAATTTTGAGTTTGGTATCTCGCTATGAATGTCCGGTTGAACTATAGGGGACCTGACGCTGTTCGCCATCGCCGACTACCAGCGCTGCATCCACCAACTCGCTGAACTGGCCCAGCAACCTGATCGGGGCATTGTGCTCGCCGAAGTGCTGGTCGAGATGCTGCGACAGCAGCGTATCATCCTGCTGACGGCTCGATGTCATCGAGCTCCCCGAAGTTCGACAGTTATTGGGAAAATGGGGTGTTTTTTCAGATTGTCGTTCAATAGAAACACTACCTTACCAACGATTTTCTGAAAACCAACGTAGTAGCACGTTTATTATTCAATGGTTATTGTTGATCATGTTTTGTATGCCTATATAGCACTGGCATATACATCAAGGTTACCCCGTCCGGTCCGTGTCGCTATGTGCAGCTGATGGAGTCGTTTCATGATGAGCACGGTCGCTCTAAGCAGCGCCCCTGACCAGCCTGGACCGGTTGGAGAAACTTAACCAACACCTCGATAACGTGGTAACCGGTTTGCGAAGAATGGGGCCAGTTTCGTATTGTAACATCCCGACAAGCAATGTAGCCTAATGCCCATGTCTCGCCCATTTCGTATCGAATTGGCCGGCACGCTGTACTACGTGACAGCCCGTGGTAATGCGCATAAAGCGATCTTTCCGGATGATCTGGGCCGGCAGACGTTTCTTGCCAATCTGTCACGCGTGAGCGAACGCTTCGAGTGGCGTCTGTGACACGTATTGCCTGATGGACAATCACTACCCCCGCTGATCGAGACACTGTAACCAGCGCTATGTTGTGGTATGCACGAAGTCAACGGGATCGACACCCAGGCATTCAACCGCCATCGCGGCGGCCTATGCAAGTACGGCGTACACCCTGAAGGACATTGGTGAGCATTTCGGCTTGCACTATGCAACGGTCAGTCGTATCACCAGAAAGGCCCTGCTGCGCAACTAGACATGAACTCTGCACTGTCGGCAATATAAGCTTTCCTCATGCCACCCATGCTCAAGGCCCGCCTAGAAATCCACTTCAGCGTGCTGCTGTGGGGTTTCACCGCCATTCTTGGTGAATTGATCACCCTCAATGCCTTGCCTCTGGTGTGGTGGCGGATGCTGCTGGTTGGTGCCACGCTATTGTCGCTGCGTCGGGTACGTCGCACGTTGCGCGCAATGTCCCCGCGTCTGCTGGCCGCCTATGCCGGAATCGGAATCATCGTGTCGCTACACTGGCTGACCTTCTATAGTGCGGTCAAGCTGGCCAATGCTTCGGTTGCCGCTACCTGCATCGCGCTGGCGCCGGTGTTTCTGGCTTTTATTGAACCGGTGCTGGCGCGGCGGCGCTTCGATATGCGTGAACTGGTGCTGGGCCTGACCGTGATCCCGGGTGTAGCCCTGGTCGTCGATGGCGTGCCTTCCGGTATGCGCCTGGGGGTCGCGGTGGGCATCACCTCGGCGGTGCTGGTCGCAATTTTCGGCTCACTCAACAAACGTCTGGTCCAGCATGCCGACCCCCTGGCCATCACCGGGCTCGAACTTGGCGCTGGGGCGATCTTCCTCGGTTTCCTTGCACCCTGGCTTCCTCACAGCGGTGCTGCCTTACCTCTGCCGGATCTGCACGATGCCCTGTTACTTTTGATCCTGGCCTATGCCTGCACCATGTTGCCCTTCACCCTGTCGCTGGATGCGTTGCGGCACCTGAGCGCCTTCAGCGTACAGATGGTCATCAATCTTGAGCCGGTGTATGCCATCGTCTTGGCAATACTGATTCTACATGAGCAACACCAGCTGGATGTGAAATTTTATGCCGGGGTTATGCTGATTCTGGGTGCGGTATTTGCCCAGCCACTGTTGTCACGTTCCCGTCGAGCGTCAAGATCCTGAGTCTCAATTGATGCGGTTCGTACCTCACCACATCCTACGACCCGCGTGGGAATGACCGGAGAAGGCTGGCTGGGGCCCCCTGCCATGGCCGGCGATGGCGGGACCCACTCAGGCAGGCGCGACAGTCTCGCCGTCGCGCCTGCCCAACTCGTTTATTGCTTGCCGTGAAGCAGTTCGTTGGCCAGTCGTGGGTCATGATAAACCTTACGAATCGCTTCGATCAGCGCGGCGGAATCAACCGCCACCGCGCGATTCAAGCGGGCGTCATACCAGTACCCACCGCCCAGAGAATGAATGTTGCCATCAAAAATCAGGCCCACAATCTGGCCCTGTCGATTGATAACCGGACTGCCCGAATTACCGCCAATGATATCGTTGGTGGTGACGAAATCGAAGGGCGTTTGCAGGTTCAAAGCGGGCTTAGCCTTGATCCAGGATGCCGGCAGCTTGAATGGAGCACTACCGGTTGCGCGACGATACAAACCGGCAAAATGGGTGAAGGGCGGTACCGCTTGGCCGTGCTCGTTCCAACCCTTCACCGTTCCGTACGACAAGCGCAGGGTGAAGGTGGCATCCGGATAGATGGAGGTGCCATAGCGGGCAAAGCGAGCCTTGGCAAGCAGCTCACTAGCCTGACGGATAGGGGCCTGGACCTGGGCCTCGTACTGCTTGCGCAAGATGCGCACCGCCGGTTCAAGTCGTAAGGCCAGTCGGATCATCGGATCCTTCGATGCCTCAATGGCCTTGAGACCCCCTTTCCAGAGGGCTTTGCGCTGCGCAACCGAAGCCAAGCCGGTACCCTTGCTCAGCGCCTCGGCCAACTCGGACGGTGACTGCTTGCCGAGGACTTTGGCTACCAACGGACTGTCAGCACCCAAGGCTTGGCGAAACTTCTCCAGTGACCAGGCCAGCTTGGTTTCCTCGAACTTTGAATAGATAGGTGCACTGGAAAACAGCGATTGTTCTACTGCGGGCAAATTGGTATCGCGGAATGCCGGCAACCGCTCGCTATTGGGCTTGGCCCGCTGCACGGCGGCCTGCACCAGAGTTCTGGCAATGCCGAACAGATGCGAATCGAAACCCATCCCCCCCACGACCATGCCATAGCGCGTGGCGAGACCCGCATAGACCTGTTCAGCCGCAGATATCTTCTGCCATGCCCCGCCATACTTGGCCTGGCGCGACGGTGTGGCGGCGACCCAATCCCGCAAAACACTCTGCTGTCTGTGCTTGGCTACATACAAAGCTGGATCATTCAGGGTCTGGATACGCCCCTTGAAGGCCTTCAGGGTATTGTCGATACCAAATAATTCATCCTGGGCCTGGCGAGCCTGCTCGCTACCCTGGCGACTGTATTCCCAGAGAACCCCGCGCAATTCGGACAAATACCCGAACAATGGAATCAACTGGACGTTACGCAGTGACTTGAGCTGGGCCACCGTGTAATTGCGCTGAGTCGAACCGGGATTGCCCACTACGAAGACCAGTTCACCAGCCTTGGGACCATGTACATTGAAGGGCAGATAGTTGGGGGTATGGGCCGGCTTGCCATGCTCGTAAGCCCGCAGGAAGGTCACATCCAGGTCATAACGGGGGAAATTGAAATTATCCGGATCACCCCCAAAAAAAGCAATCGACTGTTCCGGCGCAAACACCAGCCGAACATCCTGGTAGCGCTTGTATCGGTATAAGGCGTAGCGGCCACCGTGGTAGAGCGTTACCACCTGACAGCGCACGGTCTTAGCCAGCTTGCCCGCACACTGATTCTCGATGCGACTGATTTCAGCGCGCTGGGCCTTCACAAAGGCCGCACCACTTTTACCCAGCGTCGCCGCATTGACCCGGGTGGTTACGTCGGTGATCTTTTCCAGCTGGTTCAACTCCATGGTCGGGCAGCGCAGTTCCTGTTTTTTATCGTGGGCGAAGAACCCTGCGGTCATGAAATCCTGCTTCGCCGTTGAATTCTCTACCAGGCAAGAATTAGCACAGTGGTGATTGGTCATCACCAGACCATTGGCCGAGACGAACGAGGCCGAGCAGCCTCCAGCAATACGTAAGGCCCCGAGCTGCACATGGGATATCCACTGGCTGCTCGGAGTGAAATCGAACTTTTGCTGCAAGGTCTTGACCGGCAAGTTGTTGAAGGTCCACATGCCCTCTCCGGCCATGGCTACCGGCGCAATGAGCACCGCAGCGAACATCAGTGTACGCAAACGCAACATACCTCACCTCCCTTTCCGTGAACGGCAATTATGCGCTATGCCGGCCACGGCTGCGAACCACAGCGTGTAACAAGTATGCCGCCACCCTCATTGCGGTCATTCCCGTGCGGGCGGGAATCCGCCCGGCCCGGATCACGGTTGAGGCTTGCTAGGACGCTGCCGCAGTACGTGGATTCTGGGGGTCTGCGCCCGGGATGACGGAATTACTCTGCTGGCACCACTCTGCGTCCCAGACCATGGACAAGCCGCATCAATTTACTTATCCACTCAACTTGGAGCCGAGGCTTTCTTCCGCGCGATGGCAAGCTACCTGGCTATTTTCGATCACGCGCAATTCCGGCCGTTCCATAGCACAACGTTCGATGGCCCATGGGCAACGGGTACGAAATGCGCAACCTGAAGGCGGCTTGAGTGGTGAAGGCAATTCGCCACGGACTGCCGAAACCTTGTGCTCTCTGGCCACTCGTGGGTCGGGAATCGGTACGGCTGCGATCAACATCTGGGTGTAGGGATGCCGGGGCTGGCGATAAATGGTATCGCGATCGGCAACCTCCATCACCCTGCCGAGATACAGCACCACCACCCGCTGAGCGATATGTCGAACACTGGTCAGATCGTGAGCGATGAACAGATAGGTCAGGCCCCGTTCGGCCTGCAGATTCTGCAACAGGTTGATGACCTGGGACTTGATCGATACGTCCAGGGAACTGACCGGCTCGTCACAAACGACCAGTGCCGGCTCGACCACCAGCGCTCGGGCGATGCCAATACGTTGGGCCTGACCACCGGAGAATTCATGAGCGTAGCGGTTAATATGGCTAGGCAACAAACCGACCTGCTGCATCATGGCCAGGACCCGCTCGTGCCGCTGAGTTCGGCTCAGTTCGGGCATCAGCGCGCGCATCGGTTCGGTAATGATGTTACCCACCGTCATCCGCGGATCCAGTGATGCCAGTGGATCCTGGAAGATGATCTGGGCATTGCGGCGAATCCCCCGCATGGCCGCGTCATCCAGCGTGGTCAATTCCTGGCCCTTGAATTTGATCGAACCCGAGGTGACCGGAACCAAACACAACAGGGCCCGGGCCAGGGTAGATTTTCCGCATCCGGATTCACCGACGATACCCAGCGTATCGCCCGGGGCGACCGAAAAGCTGACTCCATCGACCGCGCGCAGGATCTGCTTGTTACGCGACCAGCCTCCTCCAGGCAGGGTAAAGTGGACCTTGAGATCGGTGACTTCAAGCAGCTTGTCGGCCTGTTCCATCATGCTCCCGTCTCCTGGCGACCCAGTTCTCCAGCATGAAAACAGGCCCGCACATGGCCGGGTGCGATGACCTCCAGCTCCGGCATCTGCTGCTGACAGCGGGCCTCGACATAAGCACAACGGGGTGAGAACGGGCAGCCTTTGGGAAGCATTGCCAGATTGGGGGGATTGCCGGGAATCGTCAGTAAGCGCTCAGTTCGGTCTTCATCCATTCTTGGTACGGAACGCAGCAAGCCCTCGGTGTACGGATGGCGATAGTCCTCGAATAAAGTGTACACATCGGCCTGTTCCATCATCCGCCCGCCATACAACACGGCAACCCGCTCAGCGATCTGGGCAATCACTCCGAGGTCATGGGTAATGAAGACGATGGCGGTACCAAAGCGCTCCCGCAGCTCGTTGAGCAAGGCCAGGATCTGCGCCTGTACCGTCACATCAAGGGCCGTGGTAGGTTCATCGCAAATCAGGATCTCGGGTTCGGCCAGCATGTTCATGGCAATCATTACCCGTTGCCGCATGCCTCCCGAAAATTCATGGGGATAGGTCTTCAGTCGGCTGCCTGCATCGCTAATATGCACCGCTTCCAGAGCCTTGATCGCTCTTGCTTCAGCGTCACTGCGGCGCATCTTTTGATGCCACTGCAACACTTCGGTCATCTGCCGACCAATGGTCAGATAGGGATTCAAAGCCGTCATCGGATCCTGAAAGATCATCGCCAACTGCACGCCCCGCATGTGGCTCAGTTGCGAGGGGGACAGTCCAAGCAATTCTCTGCCGTGCAGCTTGACGCTACCCGTGGCATAGCCATTCTGGGCCAGCAAGCCCATCACTGCGAGCCAGGTCTGGCTCTTACCTGAACCCGACTCATCGACCACACCGAGTACTTCACCCTCCCCAAGGTCGAAATCAACATGACTGACCGCATGTACCAGGCCATCTTCGGTCCGAAAATGCACACTGAGATCACGTATTTCCAGAAGTTGAGCCATCTCAGCGATCCTTGGGGTCAAGGGCATCGCGCAACCCATCACCAATAAAATTGAAGCAATACACAATCACCCCGAGAAATATGGCAGGAATGATCAATAGATAGGGAGAAGACTGCAATACCGATGCGCCATCGCTTACCAGTCCGCCGAGAGACGTCATCGGTGCCTGGACCCCAAGGCCGAGAAAACTCAGGAACGCCTCGAATAGAATCACCGAAGGAATCGTCAGGGTGACATAGACCACCACGATCCCGATCAGGTTGGGCACAATGTGATGGCGGACAATGGCCCGGCTACTGAGACCGGAGGCCCGGGCCGCCTCGACAAATTCTTTCTTGCGCAGACTCAGGGTCTGGCCACGCACAATACGGGCGATACCGAGCCAGGATACCGCCCCGATAGCTATGAAGATCAGAAAGATATTGCGGCCGAACAACACCATCAAGATAATCACGAAGGGAATGAACGGTACCGAGTACAGAATATCGACAAATCGCATCATCATCCCGTCCACCCAACCACCGATATACCCGGCCATGGCTCCCCAGCTGACACCAATAATTAGGCTTACCAAGGTCGCAACCACCCCGACCATCAGTGAAATTCGGCTACCCCACATCACCCGTACAAATAAATCACGACCCAAGGCATCGGTGCCGAAGATATGCCAACCCTTCCAGGTCGGAGGATGATTGAGTAGATCCCAGTTAGGCTGAGCATACCCATACAGCCATACCCAGGGAATCACGATGCAGGCCACGGCAATGACGCCAAGGACGATCATGCTAAGCAGGGCGGCGCGATTGCGTCGCAGGCGTCGCCAAGCATCCTGCCAAAGACTCCGGCCTTGAATCATCTCATCCTCAGAAAGTGCCTGGACCTTCTCCACCGCACCGCGCCCGGGATACCAATTGAACCAGCGGCCGGAATACCTGGTTTTCATTCGAAGCGCACCCTTGGATCCAGTACCCCATAGAGAATATCGGCGAGCAGATTGAACAGGATGATTAACATGCCGTAGAGAATGGTCACCCCCATGACCAGCGTGTAATCCCGATTAAACGCCCCGTTGACGAAAAAGCGGCCGATACCCGGTATCCCAAAAATTTGCTCAATCACGATCGACCCGGTAACGATGCCTACTACCGCCGGACCAAGAAAGGAAATCAGCGGCATCAGTGCCGGGCGCATGGCATGGCGCCAAATCACGATGCGTTCAGGCAGGCCTTTGGCCCTGGCAGTACGGATGAACGGGCTGTTAAGTACCTCGACCATGCTTGCCCGCATCAACCGGGCCATGTAAGCAACCATGGGCAGCCCCAACGATATCGAGGGAAGAATCAGGTACTCCAGTCGACCATGGCCCCAGCCACCCGCTGGAAGCCAGTGTAATTGCACGGCAAACACCAGAATCAACAACGGCGCCACCACAAAATTCGGGATCGAGATACCCAACATGGCCGTAGCCATGGGCCCATAATCCCATGCACTGTTCTGTTTCAAGGCGGCGATAATACCGATCGGCACCCCAAACAACAGTGAGCCGAGCAAAGCCAGTCCGCCAATGGTCAGATCTACCGGAAAGCCCTGGCGGATCAAATCATTCACCGTGGTACCACGGTACACGAAAGACGGGCCGAAATTACCATGCACAATACTGTCGAGATAGTTCAAATACTGCTGCCACAATGGCTCGTCGAGGTGATACATGTGCTCGATGTTGGCCTTGACCTGCGGTGGCATCGCCCGTTGCATATCAAACGGGCCACCCGGCGCGGCACGCAGCAGAAAAAAGGCCAGCGTAATAATGATCAGCAGCGTGGGGATCGCACCCAGCAACCGCTTGAGTGTATAGCGGATCAAGGCGGCCATCAGTGCTCCTCGTGCTTGCGAATATAGATGTATTGGGCCAGATGCCGATCAAGGATATTGGCTTTCCACCCTGCCACATAGGGCTTAACCAGATTGTCGGAGGTATAAAAATACATAGGGATGAACGGTTCCTGGGCATTCAGCACCCGCTCGGCCTGCTCAAACAACTGATAGCGGGTACGATTATCTGGATCGGCCTGGGCCCGCGCCAGCAGGCTCTGATACGCGGGATAATCAAAATCGCCGTAGTTCATGGCATAGCCTTTCTGGAACTGCTGCATGAAGGTAAATGGATCAGGATAGTCACCGATCCAGGCCGACCAATACAATTTGGCATTCTTGTATTGGATATCCTGCAGCATTACCTTCCATTGTTCGTTCCAAAGTATGACATCCGCACCCAGGTTTTGTTTCCACATGGTTGTCACCGCCTCCATGAAGTGCCTTTGTGCCGGACCTCCGGTTGGATAGAGCAAACGCACCCGCAAGGGGTGCTTGGCCGAATACCCAGCCTGACGATAAAGCCGGCGAGCTTCGGCTAGCCGTTTGGCAAATGGCCAGCTTGCCCACGCCGGTACCTGCTGGGTGTAACCAGGCAATGGTGGCATTAGCGAGTAGGCGGGTACGGTCAGACCCTGGCCAACCTTATTCGACAAAACCTGGCGATTCAAAGACATGGACAGTGCCAGGCGCAGGTCCCGGTTGTTGAACGGCGGCTGGTGTACCAGCATGCCGAAAAATGCATTGCCGTAATACGGTGCAATCTGCAACTGGGAGCCAAGACTATGTCGCAACCAGTCCACATCACTGGGCGGGAACGCGGGTGAATTCGCAAAATCCAGATCATCTGCGAGATAGCGGGCCAGTGTCGAGGACTGATCCGAGATTGGATACACGATGACCTTCTGTAAGCGTACCTTCTTCGCACCCCAGTAATACGGATTCTTCAGCAAAGTGAGGTGTCCGTTGATCATCCAGGTCTTAAGGTAAAACGCCCCGTTGCTAATCAAATGCGGCGGCTGGGTCCAGCTCACGGCCCACTTGCGAATCGTTGGGGCGTACAGCGGAAAATAGTAAGTATTGGAAAGCACCGAAAGAAAATAGGGGGTCGGCGCCACCAGATTGACTTGCAGGGTGTAGGGATCGAGTGCCGTCACGCCCAGCTTGTCCGGTGACAACTTGGCGCTGATGATAGCCGCAGCATTGACGATCGGATTAAGTGCCTCGGCATATTGGGCGGCGGTCTTCGGATCAACCTCGCGACGCCAGGCATAGACAAAATCCTTGGCGGTTACCGGCGCACCGTTGGACCAGCGCGCATCGTGCCGAAGATGAAAAACATAGGTCTTACCATCGGGGCTAATAGTCCAGGACTTAGCCACCCCCGGTACTACCTTCGCCGACGGGTCAATACTGGTCAGGCCCTCAAACAGATCTCCAAGTACATTAGTGGCGGGAACCCCAGTCGACAACGAGGGATCAAGCGTTCGGGGAGAACTTTGAATGGTGCGCCGGAAAATTTGCTGAGCCGGTGCTGCAGGCTGGTTGCTAACCTGATAGTGATGGATTGGGCCGGAGCCATGTTGCGAAGCACTGCAGGCTGTAAGTATCGTCGTCACGATAACCAGCATCACGACCGTAACCTGACGCCCTACCCGACTCAACGGGATTCTTTTCATCGCCGCTCGTTGCTTCCGCATCAGCGTTGGTATCCACGGTTTGGGTACAGCGATAAATCCACGCCACGGGCATGGGCGACCATCGATACCGGCTTGTACAAAAAGACCTCCAGCAGGACTTCGTCGAGGGTAAGGCAACAGTCAGTCAGACCCGGCCGTAACCGTTCGGTTCCCGATCCTAACCGGAGACACGCCTTCAAAATACGTGAATACTTAGGATTTAACGAAATTGTAAGCTGCCATGACGGGTTTCACGGTAGCCCATAACATACCCCGACCGCTGATGATCAGAATCCAATACGCGGGCGTAGCAACTGCCCGAGAAAATACCCCAGCACTCCAGGATCGACCAGCAGCGTGACGATAATTCCATATGCGGCCCCCCACAAATGCGCGCTATGATTAACATTATCGCGTCCACGACGGTCCATCATTACCGAGTAGCCCACATACAGGGCTGCAAAAATGATGGCCGGCAGGGGTATAAAGAACACCAAGATCATTGCCCATGGCCGCAATAATATGAAGGAAAACAAGACCGCTGAAACCGCACCGGAGGCACCCAGACTGCGATAATTTCTATCATTGCGATGCTGCAGGTAACTGGGCAGGATCGAGACCAACAGTGCACCGGCATAGAACAGCAGATAGCCCAATACACCCAACCGGGCTACATAAAAGCGCTCCATCATCGAACCGAAAAAATACAGAGTGATCATGTTGAACGCCAGATGCATCCCGTCAGCATGCACTAACCCATAGCTCAACAATCGGTACCACTCACCTTGGCGCACCGCCGGCGGCCACAGCCACAGCGCCGAGAGCAGGGCCGGTTTCTGCCAGGCCATGATCGACACGACGCTGGTGGAAATGATAATGATCAGGGTAATGCTGATGGACACGGAAATTCCTCGGATTCGGGGCTTACCTGAACCCTGCTCTGACCTTGCAGTCTTGCATGAACAGGGGCCTGCAACGAACGGAGAAGGTGACCCGTAGATTCCAGACAACAGCTTACTGGCAGATCCCCGGTATGGCCCAGCAATTATGCAAAAGAACCGAACTCACCATTCTGCCGATCCGGTAGCACGGTAAACAGTAACCTGATACCCATTTCTCACTCCTGAACGACGAAACCGATGGCTTGATAGGCCCGTACAAAATCAATGATATCCGTTTCGTCGACCTTGGCCCGCTGAGCGATCTGATTGACCGTTCCGGGCTGTCTCATGAGTGCCGTGGCAATTCGGAAATGCCGTGGGTACTCGCGTTCTATTTCTGGCCAACGATCCATGTGCAGGACAGTGGTTGCTCCGATCCCAGAAGGTAAAACACCTGGGGTCTGGATGAGTGCCGCAAACCACTTCAGGCGGGCCAGCCGCTGTCCCTTGGTCTTGCGCAAAGCCTCCAGTTTTTCTGTATCCGGGCGGGTACATCGATCCAAAGGTAGCGCAAGCAAGGGAACCAGGGGCTTCAGACTGGCCGCATCGGTCCAAAATTGCTCAGTATTGGGGTCAATTGTCAGGTACTGGTTCTGCAAAGTGATCTGAAAGGCCGTGGATAGTTTGCCCCGATGCAACAAGCTACCCAGACTGGTATTGGAAGAAGCTGTGATGCTTGCCACTGGGGCAGACTTCACATCGCCGGTAGAGGGCACAGCCGTGGTGACGTTGCTGTCCTTGAGTAAGCGATTGTCAGTAAATGGCAATGGGCGAAATGGTTTGGATACATGATGAGAGGTCGGCGTGGATGCAGAGGATGCCGATATTGAAGGCGGTTGAATCACGGATTCCGCCCGGGCAAGCAAGGCTTGTAGGGCAACCACAGTAACGGGTGACTGGATTGCCAGATCATCATCATGCCGCGGTCGCGCATGACTGCACGCCGCTAGGTGACGCCCTGAACCCTGCATCCGCAGCCAGTCCATATGCCCCCAAACACTGTCAGTATCGACCAACACCAGATCGGCCGATGAGAGATCGCCCGGTTGCCAGCGGTTACCCGAAACCGACTGAAGCTGGGCAAGCAAAGCCTCGATTCTGGCGGTCTCGTCCTCATCAAAACCGCAAAGCGCAAGCAAATAGGTGACCATGCCCCTCCTTTGAGCAAAACCGCGCATAAGGGTGACGCCCCCGCCATTGATCGTCAATGACGTAGACTCCTATACAAAGTAAACATTCGCAACAGATGAATATTTGTGCAGTCTACCAAACCTGGTACCGGGTCTGGAAAACCAGGTCGACAGGATATGGTACAAACTGGAACGGTCAGGGTACGCACTCTGCAGAGTTGACTATGGGGAACCCCTAAAAATCCACTGTGCGAACCGATTGCGGTGTCGTGTGCTCGCTCGTGACGGCTTTTATAAGTTCCCCATGGCTCATCATCACGAACCACTGCGTGGAACAAGCCGGCAACTTCCACGTTTAGCATTCTCCTGTGGTGGAAGACGAGACGATACCCACAAGGCAGCAAACGGGGGTGGTGGAAAATTACCCCCCTATGTATAGCGTGGATAGATAGGGAACGGGCCCTGTTCTGGTAATCTACCCGGCCTGTTGCAGATGGTTTCCAGGTCGATGAATGTTCGCACCCGTTTTGCCCCCAGCCCCACGGGCTATCTGCACGTTGGTGGCGCGCGCACGGCACTGTATTGCTGGCTTGAGGCTCGCCATCACGGCGGGCAGTTTATTCTGCGCGTTGAGGACAGTGATCGTGAACGCAGTACTGACGCGGCTATTGAGGCCATTCTGGATGGCATGCGCTGGCTGGGTCTGGATTATGACGAAGGTCCTTTCTACCAGACCCGCAGGCTCGACCGTTATCGGCAGGTGGCCGAGGATCTGCTTGCCGCCGGCAAGGCCTATCGTTGCTACTGCTCGCGTGAACGTCTCGACAACTTGCGTAAAACGGCCATGTCACGCGGTCAGAAGCCCCGTTACGACGGTCACTGCCGCACCCGTAACGAGCCGGCGCCCGGAATATCTCCAGTCATCCGGTTCCGCAACCCTGATCACGGCACAGTGGTGTTTCACGACCAGGTCAAGGGCCGCATCGAGTGGGCTAACGATGAGCTGGATGATTTGATCATCTTTCGTTCCGATGGTTTTCCCACCTACAACTTTGCCGTCGTCGTGGACGATCTGGACATGGCCGTCAGCGAGGTTATCCGCGGTGACGATCATGTCAACAACACCCCACGGCAAATCAATATCTACCAAGCACTGGGGGCTACAGTTCCCAGCTTTGCGCATCTACCGATGATTCTGGACAAAGAGGGCCACAAACTCTCCAAACGCAACAATGCCGTCGGCGTCATGGAATACCGTGAAGCAGGATTTCTACCTCATGCGCTGCTTAATTATCTGGTGCGACTGGGCTGGTCACACGGCGACCAGGAAGTCTTTTCACGTCAACAAATGATCGATTTTTTTACTATCACCGACGTCAACAAGGCCGCCTCCCGCTTTGATATGAGCAAACTGGCTTGGCTCAATCAACACTATCTGAAGCAAGACGATCCGGCTTCACTGGCTCCCGAATTGACTTGGCATCTACAACGCACGGGCATGGATGTTTCGCAAGGCCCTGACCCTGAGGCGGTGGTGGTGGCCCTGCGCGACCGGGTACATACCCTGAAGGAAATGGCTGAGCGTGCCCGCATCTGGTATGCGCCGATCGCAGAATGGGATGAGAAGGCCATTCGCAAACACCTGTGCAATGCCACCGCCGGGAATGTGCTGCAGACTGCACTGCGTAGCTTTGCAAGCTTGCCCGACTGGAACCCAGATGCCATCAAAGCGATCATCAACACCATCGCTCATGAGCAAGAACTGGGTATGGGTAAGGTCGCCCAGCCATTGCGGGTAGCGATGACCGGTGGCGGAGTGTCACCTTCGATCGAACACACTGTGTATCTGGTGGGCCGCGACGAGGCTATCCGGCGTATCGAAGAGGCCCTGAGCCGACGCTGATATGAATGCCTTGCTCACCCGGGTCATGCAGGGAGTAAATCTTTCCAATCCGGATGCCGGTCTGCTGATGTTCCGTAATCTTCTGGCTTTGGTACCTTGGTGGCCACTGCTCGGCTGGACGATTTTCTCCGTATTAGGTGGCGTATGGATCGGCTGGAAACGCGGCCGGCTCAGGCAGGCAGTGCTATGGTCACTCATCATCGGGGTAGCAGCCTGGCCGATCCTGTTGGCCTTACCTTCCCGCAACCACAAGTAACTTTTACTAAAACCAAATGGGGATATGAATTACAATTGAATTCATGGGTTTGCAGCAACGCTGGTGGTATGCTTCTGACATTATGAAGCCGCTTGCCCCAGTCCCTACCCACAGCCATCTCCACAATGCTGACGCCTATGTCCGCGCTGTTGTACAAGCCTGTACAGAACGGGGTCTACGCCTGACCACAACCCGTCGCGAAGTGTTGAGTCTGATTGCCAAAAGTGACCACCCGGTGAAAGCCTATGACCTGCTTGATGAGCTGCGCGAACGGCATGCTAGCGCAGCCCCTCCGACGGTTTACCGAGCCCTGGATTTTCTTCTCGATCATGCCTTCATTCACCGGCTTGACTCAATCAACGCATTCGTCTCCTGCCAACACCCCGACGAAGCCCATCAGGTACCATTCTTAATCTGCGATATCTGTCACGGCGCCGAAGAACTTTGCGATGGTGGAGCCGTGGTCGAGCTGGTCGAGAGCGAAGCTGAGCGACGCGGTTTTCAGCCCCGTTCACAATCACTCGAAGTCCACGGCACCTGCCGGGACTGTCAAGCTGAAAATCCATGCTGAATCGGGTGGGTGGCTCAACCGGTATCCGCTTGCAGCACCCTGACAAGACGCTGCAAAGCCCGGTTTAGAGTATGTCGGGAACAAGCTAGATTAAAACGTTCGAACCCTCTTCCCTCCGGACCGAATAGCAAGCCGTCATCCAGATACACTCTGGCTTGTTCAAAAATTTTACGATGCCGCGCCTCAGCCGATAGGTGTAACGCATTGCAATCGACCCAGGCCAGATACGTTCCCTGCAGCGGACTCATACGTAATCCAGGCAGGTGTTGGGTGAGCCAAGCATGCAGGTGAGCGGCATTCTCTCCAATATAGGCCAGTGCTGCATCCAGCCAGGACTCGCCATGGGTATAGGCGGCTTCGGTAGCAACCAGACCGAAGGCATTGGCACCCAGCAGGCCGTTGCGGTGTAAGGTCGCTACAAAGCGTTCCCTGAGCTGCGGATCGGCGATGATAATATTGGAGGTGGTTAGACCCGCCAGGTTGAAGCTTTTGCTGGCCGCAGTACAGGTGATGCTGTGCTGTTGGAAATCGGAGCCCAGGCTGGCAAAAGGAGTGAAACGGTAGCCTTCGTGAGTCAGGTCACCATGAATTTCATCGGCAATCACCCGCACCTGATTGGCACGGCATATTTCACCGAAGCGGAGCAGCTCCTGGTGTTGCCATACCCGACCCACCGGGTTATGGGGATTACACAAAAACGCCAGTTTTACCGCTGGGTCAGCGGTCTTGCGTTGCAGATCCTCAAAATCCATCCGGTAGTCACCCGCTACGTTAAGTAGCGAATTGGACACCAGTCCGGCTCCATTATTCTGCGCCGCTGAGAAAAATGGGTAATACACCGGACGCTGTACCAGAACCTTTTCACCCGGACGCAGCAGGGTCTGTACTAGCAGATTCAGAGCGGGTACCACACCTGGAGTGATTACGATCCAGTCCGGATCAATGGTCCAGTGGTGACGTCGCTGCATCCAGTTGCTGATGGCTGCGTAATACCCCGGAGTGGCTGCACTATAACCGTAGATACCATGGGCGACGCGTTTTTGCATTGCTTCGATGATGGCCGGAGCGCAACGGAAATCCATATCGGCAACCCACAGAGGTAACAACTGTTCCGATTCCGCAAGCGGCTGCTCAGGCTCGCTATATATCAAGTGTGGCCCTTGCATTCGGAACGACCACTTCAGACTGTGGGTGCCCTCACGGGGAATCTCCTCATCGAAACAGAAAGACATGGTGGATCCTTATAAACGGCTCTCAACATAGTAATTCGTCCACCATCTGCTTGCCCTAAGAACCTATTGTTATCCCGTATAGAACCTTGAAAAACCACAGTGAGCGGTTCGAGTACCAGGTGCCCCGGGGTGAATCTTCGGGACCTATCAACGGGATAGATGATGAGTGAGCGAGGCTACAAATCGCCATTGGGCCGTGCCGTCGATTTATTGAAATGCCCCTGGGCACTCACGGTTTATAGCGCTTATGTCCGACAAAAAAAACGCCGGATGAGAATATCATCCAGCGTTTTTCAACTTACACTTAAGAAATCAGGCGGGGCTGACTTCCTCAGCCTGAGGACCCTTCTGGCCCTGCACAACCTTAAACTTCACCTGTTGGCCTTCCTGCAACGTTTTGAAACCGTTGCCGGTGATCGCCCGAAAATGCACGAACACGTCCGGGCCATTCTCACGACCGATAAAACCGAATCCCTTGGACTCGTTGAACCACTTAACAGTGCCGACTTCTTGATCCGACATGGAAATCTCCAAAAAAACAGTTGTTTGACGAAAGATGGTTTATGGCCATCGCAACTGGTATGCAGGGGTCTACGAAAGCGAAGTGATGGAGCGGGATCAACGATCGGCGCTGCACCAGGCCACGACACGCATGTGACCATGCAAACACAGCGCTGGCACTTTAACACAATCCCGGTTTCCGGGTGCACTGTCAGTATGGGTCTGTTAGCCCAAAGTCATAATGTCCCCTTTATCCAATTCTGGAATACCCCCTTGGGTTTATGGACGGGCTTTATTCATAGATCTTCCCGGTAGCAGTTCGAGTCTTGAGATGGACCTTTGCTTAGGCCCCACCGAGTGGTCAAACTCATCCCTTCGAGGCGGCGTTGGGTAAGTTGTAATCCATGGCTACAAACTGATTGGCGAGTTTCATCGGCGCTGCTATTCTGAACACTCCATCTACATGTTGCATATAAGGATCTTTATGGGTAAGGGTGACAAGCGAACCAATCGCGGTAAACTTTTTCGTGGCAGCCACGGCATCAAGCGCCCTCGCGGGGTACGCCCTGTAAACGCTACCCCGGTGACCAGAACTGCTGCAAAAATCACAACCAAGAAAGTTTGAAGATACTCAGTCTGCTCCAGGCTCGATTCGTGGCCAAGCAAAGTGCCAGATTCGGCCCAGTTCTATCGGGCCTTATTCTGTGCGGGGTCAGGCTTAGGAATATCTCGAAAAACCCTAATAAGCAGTTCGAGTGCCAGCCCCACGACCTACCAGCTGGATAGCTGGAGAGTGAGCGAGGACGTGACCCAGCAATCGAGCTTCGCAGTAGGCCTATCGAGGTGCCCTTAGGTAGGCCCCGGTCTCGCTTCCACTCGGGCTACGGTGTGCAGAGGTTGGCCGGCCATCCAGTACGCCAGTTCAGCAGGTTCGGCAACATTCCACAGCAGGAAGTCGGCCCGTAGGCCAGCTCGCAAGCGACCACGGTCTGTACAGCCTAAAGCGCGTGCGGCATGCTCGGTTACACCGCGCAGGGCCTCTTCCGGGGTCAGCTGGAAAAGTGTGCAAGCCAGACTCATGGCCAGACGTAGCGATAACAGCGGTGAACTGCCTGGATTGCAATCTGTCGCTACAGCCATGGGAACGCCCTGTTGGCGCAGTTCTGCGATGGGTGGCAGCCGGTCTGCGTGGAGACACAGAAAAGCCCCCGGTAGCAACACCGCCGTGGCCCCGCTTGCGGCCATGGCGCGAATACCGTCAGCGTTGCTGTATTCGATATGGTCGGCCGAAAGACCTTGATAATCAGCCAGCAATTTGGCCCCACCCAGATCGCTGAGCTGGTCGGCATGCAGCTTCACCGGCAATCCCAGCCGACCGGCTGTTGCAAACACCCGTCGAACCTGCGCAGGGTTGAATCCGATACCCTCACAAAAGGCATCCACCGCATCCACTAAACCCTCTTTTGCGAGTCGCGGCAACCACCTGCAAACCTCATCAATATAGGCATCAGCTCGTCCGGCGAACTCCTCTGGCAGGGCGTGCGCAGCCAGGCAGGTGAGGCGAACATCGAGACCGAGTTCACGTCCCAGTCGACGTGCCGTACGTAGCATCTTGCGTTCATCTTCAAAGCGCAAACCATAGCCGGATTTAATCTCCAGCGTGGTGACCCCGTCGGCAAGCAGTGCGCGAGCACGTGGCAATGCCGAGGCCAGCAAGTGCTCCTCGCTGGCTTCGCGGGTAGCGTGGACCGTAGCGAGAATGCCTCCGCCCTCACCGGCGATTGTCTGGTAGCTCACCCCCTGCAGGCGACGTTCAAACTCACCAGCACGGGAGCCGGCAAAAATAAGGTGGGTATGACAATCGATCAGCCCAGGGGTGACCAGCATGTCCCGGGCATCGATGGCCGTATGATGTAGCGGTTGCCAGCGAACAGGCAGGTCGCGTTCCCTGCCAACCCAAGCCAACAGACCGTTTTCCCAGACCAGCGCACCGTGCTCAATCAGCCCCCATTGTGGCCCATCAAGGGTAAGCAGGCGGGCCCGCTTAAGCATCCCCTGGCCATGCTGAGTACTAAGAAACTGGACAGGGTTCATGATGGTTTCTCCTCAGAACTCCTGGCGGCATGCTCCGCAACATGTTGCTCAAGGATATGGTCGGTGAAGGCTCGGTAAACCGGCACTTTGCAGACCAGTGCAGAAAAGGCGCGAGCCAGCAGGCACATTGCCAGAATCGGCAATACCATACCCTGATTATTGGTTAACTCCATAGAGATTACCGAAGCAGTCAATGGCGTCTGGGTGACCCCTGCAAGATAGCCTGCCATACCCAGCACCATAATCGTGGAAGGTTGTACGTGTGGAAACAGGGAGGCCAGATTCTGGCCGATACCCATACCTACGGCCAGCGCAAAACCTATTGGAAAACGCTCGCACAAACGGCCAATCCAGCGTAGCGGGGCAATGCCGTCGAGTAAAATCAGGCGCGCAAAAACACCGCCGAGCAAGCCTCCGACGATACCGAATACTACGACGGCAATCCAGCCCTCGCCAAGAGGCAGACTGGCCTGTACGGTACCGAGACCAGTCCAGCGGTGACGGCACTTCCCCAGAGGACCAGTCGGCGTCGCCAGGGTGTGGGATCGGGCTCGGTCTGGTGGCCATGATGACGATAGGGGGGCGGTCGATCTGCAACAGGCAGTTGTTCAGGTCGGGGCAAAATCGGCGAGGTCATGGCCCATTATGCCGAAACTCATGCCATGCTTGGCAGCGGCTTTTACTTGATGCCGGACATGAGTAGCAGACCGGAGTGGGATGGAATGAGTAACTCGATGAACCTGGCGCGTTTCTGGACTCCTTGCGGCTGGCGGCAGCCTGCTGATAACTTGGCAGGCCCGGCAAGACCGAACACCGACTGGATTCTGCCCGGCTTGGTCAATCTGCACTCGCACGCCTTTCAGCGCGCCATGGCCGGATTGGCCGAACACCGCGGATCGGAGGCAGATAGCTTTTGGACCTGGCGTGAAGCAATGTACCGATTTGCCAGCCGAATCGAGCCGGAAGACCTGCACGCGATTGCGTCCCAACTCTATGCAGAGATGCTGGAATCAGGCTATACCCATGTTTGTGAGTTCCACTATCTGCATCATCGCCGTGATGGCCGTGCCTACACGCCAACTTCCGCCATGGCCGATGCGCTGGTCGCAGCAGCACAGGAAACCGGCATTGGCCTGACCTTACTGCCCGTTCTGTATATGCAAGGCAGTTTTGATGGCCGACCCCTCGAAACACCACAACGCCGTTTTGCCCACGATGTTGAAACGTTTCTACAGCTACTCGGAGATTTACGCACCCGCCACCCTGAGCTGTGCATGGGCCTGGCGTTTCATTCCTTGCGCGCGGTACCGGAAAAAGCCATGACGACGGTACTCGAAAGCGGCCTGGCTCAGGATGGCCCCATCCATATTCATATCGCCGAACAGACCGCTGAAGTGGAGGACTGTCGCCGTACCCAGGGAACAACACCGGTGGCCTGGCTACTCGACCATGCTCCGCTTGATACGCGCTGGTGCCTGGTCCACGCCACCCACATGGATAAGGATGAAACGTGTCGTCTGGCGGCAACCGGGGCCGTGGCCGGACTATGCCCCACCACCGAGGCCAATCTTGGTGACGGCCTGTTCCCCTTGCTGGAATACCTCCAGGCTGGCGGCCGTATGGGTATTGGTTCGGATAGTCACATCTCGGTCTCGCCGGTCGAGGAACTGCGCTGGCTCGAGTATGGCCAGCGGCTACGCAACCGGGGTCGCAATCTGGTGGCTGATGACAATACCCGCCACACTGGCGAGCGGCTGTTTGCGGCAGCCCAAGCTGGAGGCTGGCAGGCAGCCGGACTAGATAGTGCATCGAGTACCGCCGGAACGATCAGCCTGGATGCCTCCCACCCTTTGCTGGCGGCACGCCAGGCCGACGAAGTACTGGATAGCTGGATCTTTGCCGGCAACGTTCCGCTGGTCCGGGAGGTGTATCGCCATAATCGTTGTCGGGTACGTGAAGGTCGCCATGTGCAGCACGAGGCGATTGCCGCACGCTACAAAACGACGCTGGCGCGACTGCGTACCTGAGGATCAGGGTCGCTCACTTTCGGGTCGAGCTCGAACATCTGCCGGTTTAACAGGAGTGACCGTAACGCCAACCTCCGGGCGCTGAGAGATCCGGACAGATGATCCATCCGGAACCGCTCGGGTATCCGCCAGCATATCGGCCAAGGCATCCAGATCCTGGGTCGGCCGGGGATCAACCGGGATACCCTGGCTATCCATCTGCCGCAGATAGTTGTTGAGCATGAGTGAAAAGACCAGGGTTCGGCCGCCAGCATCGGTCACATAGCCGGCCAGTGTGTAGGCATAGGCCAAGGTACCGGTCTTAGCATGCAGATTATCCATGGCCGCACCGCCACGCATACGCCATTGCAAAGTGCCGTCGACTCCGGCCACCGGCAGCGCTTCATCAAATACCGTCGCAAAGGGTTGCTGGCGCACCCAATCCAGTAGGCTGACCATGGCAGCAGGCGCCACCACATCCTTACGCGATAAACCTGAGCCTTCGTCAAAATTGGCCTCCGCAGCCGGAATCCCGATATGGCGAAGAAAGGCACGCATTGCGCATAAGCCCCATTCATTGCTGTTGACGGGAAGCCTGGGCCGATCACTGCACACTCCCGTCTGCGCTGTCTTCACACCGACTTGCAGCAATAACAGTTGCGCATAAAGGTTATCGGACTGCTTCAACATGTGATGGATCAGGGCGCGCAGCGGAGGTGAAGCGATACTCGCTACGCGACGCAAATGGGGGTTACTGAGTAATGGGTCCGTTTGCGGCCAGTGCACGGCACGCACCGTACCATGGAGCCGAATGCCCTTACCGACCAGGGCCTCACGCAACAGTTTGCCGGCCATCAGAGCGGGATCCGGCACCGACAGTAGAAACTCCCGGGTTCGCAGGCCCGTACGCAGATGGTCATACACATAGACCCGGTGAGTACCGGGAGGGCGATAAATACCCAAACCGTTGCCGCCGTCGTTGGCCGCTTCCCGAGTCAGATTAAAGATATGGATACCGGCAGCTGCGGGTTTTACCACCACCTTGCAACAATGACGACCACGTCGGGAGACGAGCAAACGGAACACATTGCCCTGCACGTTCAGAGCGGTAGGCAGCGGTGCAAAGGCACTTTGCAGATCCTCAGCCTCCCAGCCCGGGGTAATGGGAGATCCCTGGAAATAGGTGTCATCAACAATCAAATTGCCATGGATGCTGCGGATACCCTGCGCAACCAGTGCCTCAGCAAGACGCTGGGCCCAGTCGGCGCTCGAATAACCCTCAATACGCATACCCAGACTCGGATCACCCCGGCCGTAGAGAAGCAGATCGCCACGCAGTACACCGTTACCACTGGGGCGGGCGGTGGCGTAAAGCGAAGTATCCATACGATAGTTCGGCCCCAATTTAGCCAGCGCCAATGAGGCGGTGAACAGCTTGGTGTTGGATGCCAGGATGAATAACTTGTGAGCATTATGAGCATACAGGGTGCGGCCACTGCGCAGATCCTCTACGTCGATACCCCAGATGGCGCCCTTGAAGCGCGGCTGCTCAAGGAATATGCGAATCCGTTGGGCCAGTGCTACAGGTGGAACAACCGTCGCCACTGCCGCTCGAACCGTAACAGACCCGGTTCTGCCGATCTGCACTGCTTGTGTCGTTTGACTGGCTGGGGGAGATAAATCAGTACCCAGCACGGCAGTGGGAGGGGCCACCGCCGCCGAGGATGTGGGCATTGCAACCATGGCAGACTTAGCAGGTACTGAAACGTGGTCGTGGGCAAGTGCGGCATTGGCACCCCCAGCCAGCAACAACAAACCGGCAATCAAGCTCTTCCAGAAACGGGACATGAGGGATCGGGGTAGTGACAAGTGAATGAAGTGCAGACCATCAGGGCCGCATCATCGCACGAGACCATGCCAATGACAGAGTGAGCCGAAATCTGTCCTGCTTGGTGATAATTATGATGACAAGCTTTTACTCACCTGCGGTGGACGTGCTGCCCCTGTCTCGGCATTCCGCATCCTTCTCTCTTGTAGGTACGGCTAGGTACGGCACAGCAGGGATTCGGTCCTTTCGACCCAATCGGTCTACGACAACCTATCCCGCTATAGCAACCTCCCCATGGCTCCCGGGTCTGCGCCCGGAATGGCCGGCGGAAGGTTATCGCGTCCTCCGGAATGATCCAACACTAAAGTGCGCACGTTAAACAAGTCGGTTGATCAATAATGGGAACCGCTTCAATATCTACCTATGACCGACCCCACTCCATCCCGCAAGCGTCGATCATCACGGCATACCCAGCGTGATCCACAAGCCTTATCGTCTGCAGCAATCCAAGAAATGTTCCAGCGTTTGCAGCAGCTCAATCCGAAACCTACTACCGAACTGGAATATCACTCAACATTCGAATTGCTGATTGCCGTCATGCTCTCGGCCCAGGCCACCGATGTCAGTGTCAACAAGGCTACGCGCAAACTCTTCCCGATAGCCAGCACACCTCAGGCCATGCTCGCTCTCGGAGAATCCGGCCTGATGCCCTATATCGCCAGCATTGGCCTGTACCGGACCAAGGCCCGTAACGTCATCGCAAGCTGTGCCCAACTGATCGACCGACACGTTGCTGAGGTGCCGCACGAACGCACCGCACTGGAAGCACTCCCCGGCGTCGGCCGCAAAACCGCCAACGTGATACTGAATACCGCATTCGGCGAGCCGACCATCGCCGTTGATACCCACATCTTTCGAGTTGCCAATCGTACCGGTTTGGCACCAGGCAAAAACGTCAAAGAAGTAGAGGCCCGACTACTCCAGGTCACCCCAGGCGAATTTATGCATGCTGCCCACCATTGGTTGATTCTGCATGGTCGCTACGTCTGCAAGGCCCGCGCTCCTAATTGCCAGGAGTGTCTGCTACACGACCTGTGTCTGTGGCCGGACAAGAAATAACCTTAGCACCGTTCGTCGCAGTGCCGCAGTACTACCCGAAGCGCTGTACCAATACAAAAAAGGGTAGCGGATTTATATCCGCCACCCGTAACCGTTGCTGTGCATTGCTACGTGACAACGGTCAGAATTTTACTTGACCCCAGACGCCGATTTCATCGCTCTTAAGCTGACTGGTATTGCTCTGGCGGTTGTCGTGTTTGTACACCAGAGCAAGGATCAAACCCTTGGCCAGCACCTGCGAGATACCAATATTGTAGTAAGTATCCTGTAGAGATGGATCAATGGTCTTGCTCAGATTGGACTTGTCGTAACGCGCGAAGACGGCCATGTCTCGGCGCAAATTGACATTACCGTATACCGAGTAGCCATCGGCCCTGTCGGTTGCCACGGTGTTGATGTTACGCCAATTTCTGGCGTTGAAATATTCACCGCCAATACGGAACATGCTGTTGTGATACGCCACCAGTGCGTCATAGCGCTGCGCCGTATGTAGGGCCGGCACAACCTGCGTAGCCTTGCCCAGCTTGCCGCTGTAGGCACCCAGCCCCAGCATCAGGCCCTGAACCGGCTGAAACCCGACCCGACCGGCAAGATCCATACCCCGGGTACGATTCGGGTGTTTGTAACCACCGCCATTTACCCATGACACTTGGTAATTGAACAGGTTGTTACCGCCCTTGCCCAGCATGTGTACACCCCAGTCGGATGAGTTACCAAAGTGCAAGCGGTCGATGATGGTGTTCTCCACAAAGCGGTAACCGTAAGCGTGTTCGGCGAAGGGAATCCATGGCATGTCAGTGGCACCTACACGCAATATCGCCATCTTGTTGAAATCACCTTGCAAGTAGGCTTTTTTTACAAACAGGTTGGTCTGCTTATCGCTGCTGACATAATTGAAGTCAGTGGTCAGGTTGACTGACCAAATAGTGTTGAACCGGTGGGTGACACTAAAGTAGAACCTTTTGACATCAAGGCCGGTACCATCTTTGCTAGTCGGTATGCCATTCAACTTCTGACTGAGGTGGCTCAGGTCAAAGTACATCTTGCCGCCAATAACAGTATCGCCTGCAGCATGTGCGCTCAGGCTGGCCATTGAAAGTCCGGCGGCAAGTGCCACCATCCTCAGTATTCTGTGCATGATTTCTCTCCGGAATTAGAATCAGGACCACCTCACGACCCAGCCTTGGCCATGTCGTGAAATGATGCGGACATATAGTTGCGGTGAAATTTTGCAGGAATGCGACTCTTTTGTGACGATTCTGTGAATCCCCCGAACCCATACTGCAGACTGGTATGCTCCGCACGATGAACAATGCACATGACACTCCCCGCATGGTCCAGCGCTTTCGCGGTTTTTTACCTATTGTGGTTGATGTCGAAACCGGAGGTTTCGACAACCAGAGCGATGCGCTACTCGAGATCGCCGTAGTACCACTCGAAATGGACCAGAATGGCAAGATATTGCCGCAACCGACCATCTCCACCCATGTACTGCCCTTCCCTGGATCGCATATCAACCCCAAGGCACTTGAGGTCAACGGGATCGACCCGGATAGCCCGCTACGTGGAGCCATCAACGAGCGCGAGGCCCTCGACCATGTCCTACTTCCAGTACGCCAAGCACTACGTGACAGCGAATGCCACCGGGCAATCCTGGTTGGACACAATGCGGCCTTCGATCTGGGGTTTCTCAATGCGGCGGTAAAGCGCACTGGTTACAAGCGCAATCCATTTCACCCCTTTAGTTGCTTCGATACGGTTTCCCTGGCCGGTCTGGCCTATGGACAAACGGTACTGGCCCGCGCGGTTCAAGCAGCGGGTCTCGACTGGGACGCCGGCCAGGCTCATTCAGCGGTGTATGACACGGAACGCACCGCCGCATTATTCTGTCGAATCGTCAACCGCTGGCAGCAATTGAACACCCCCACAACATCCTGAATACAGCCGGTCAAAGATGAATCCATATCGCCAATCATGGTCTACCCCACTCATTTCGAGAGTTAACTGTCACATATTTGCAAAATCAGCAGTGCAGACTAGTGTTCGACGGGTGATTCCCGCGACCCCAACATGAGGAGACCTGCATGACCATCTCGATAAAGGTACGTTTAGCCGTATTGGCTGCCGCATCGGTTTTTACCCTGGGTAGTGTCCAGGCGACCGAGGTCACCGGTGCCGGCTCCAGCTTTGTCTACCCGGTATTGTCCAAATGGTCGGTGGCTTTCCACGCCAAGACCGGCAATCAAATCAATTACCAATCGATCGGCTCGGGGGGCGGTATTGCCCAAATCAAGGCCGCCACTGTTGATTTCGGTGCTTCAGATGCACCGCTTTCACAAAAGGTTCTACACAAGTTCGGCCTGGGTCAGTTTCCCTTGGTCATCGGCGGTATCGTGCCGGTCGTTCACCTTGCTGGCATCAAGGCGGGCCAAATGCGTCTGACCGGCCCGGTTCTGGCTGCCATTTTCATGGGCCAGATCACCCGTTGGAATAGCCCGATTTTGGTCAAACTCAATCCGAGCATCAAGCTACCCGACGCAGCCATCACTGTGATTCACCGTTCGGATGGCTCAGGTACTACCTATAACTTCACCAATTATCTCAGCAAGGTCAGCCCGGACTGGAAAAGCAAAATCGGCTTTGCCACTTCGGTACCGTGGCCGGCAGGTGTAGGTGGCAAGGGTAACGAAGGGGTATCGGCCTATGTTGAACAGATTAAAAATTCTATCGGTTATGTCGAGTATGCCTATGCCCTGCAGAACCAGATGAGCTACACGCAATTGCAGAATTCAACAGGTCAGTTCATCAAGCCAAGCAATACCGCCTTTTCAGCTGCCGCCGCTACCGCTGATTGGGCACATGCCAAGGACTTTCATCTACTGATGACTAATGCCCCAGGTGCGAAGGCCTGGCCTATTGCCGCTACGACCTGGGCGATCATGTACAAAAAGCCCAAGAATGCTGCACATGCTAAAACCGCCTTCGAGTTTTTCAAGTGGGCATTTGAGCATGGCCAACCCCTGGCACAATCACTGGACTATGTGCCACTGCCGCCTTCGCTGGTAAAACAGATCGAAGCCTATTGGGCACGCCAGTTCAAGATGTAAGGGGTTCTGCGCAATAATGTCCGCCTTGAGTCGATCAGGGCAGGTCCATAGCCGACGCGTGCGCTGATCATCTCGGCGCACGCGTTCTTATTCACGAGCCAGTCATGCCGGATTCCTCCACCTCCGCAGCCATTCCCAACACTCCCGCGCAACGCATGATCCTGCGCACCACTCGGGATGCCCGCAACGACCGTTTGTTTCGCTGGGTATTGCTGTCGTGCGCGATGCTGGTACTACTGGCTTTACTGGGTGCCGTCGCTTCGACACTATGGGGAGGGCGGCTGGCTTTCCATACCTTCGGCTGGAAATTTCTGGTCAGCGACCAATGGAACGCAGTCACCGGCCAATTTGGTGCGCTGGTACCGATCTGGGGCACCCTTATGACATCACTGATCGCGATGCTTCTCGCTGTTCCGATCAGTTTTGGTATCGCCCTGTTCCTTACTGAAGTAGCACCGTCCTGGATGCGTGCTCCGGTTTCAGCAGCGGTTGAATTACTAGCCGGTATTCCTTCAATCATCTACGGCATGTGGGGGCTATTTGTTTTCGCTCCATTCCTGGCTGACCATGTCTATCCATGGGTCAACGACAAACTCGGCCACTTACCCCTTATAGGCGCACTGTTCCGTGGCCCCCCATTGGGTATCGGCATGCTAACTGCGGGAATCGTATTGGCGATCATGGTCATCCCGTTTATTTCGTCGGTCATGCGCGATGTGTTTCTTACCGTACCTACACGATTGAAAGAATCCGCCTATGCACTCGGCTCCACCACGTGGGAGGTCGTCTGGAATATCGTCTTGCCGTATACCCGCTCAGCCGTGGTAGGGGGGATCTTTCTGGGTCTTGGCCGAGCGTTGGGTGAAACTATGGCAGTCACTTTCGTGCTCGGTAACGCACATCAACTCTCGGCCTCGCTGCTGATGCCATCCAGCTCGATTGCTTCAGTGATTGCCAACGAATTCACCGAAGCTGTCAGCCCGATGCATCAATCCTCACTGATTGCACTAGGCTTTCTGCTTTTTGTGGTCACCTTCATAGTGCTGGCTATTGCCAAGTTGCTGCTGCTGGGTCTGGCCCGCAGAGGGGGTACTGAATGAGCGCTGATAATATCTGGCTATATCGACGGCGCCGCGCGATAAACTTGATAGCCCTGGTGCTGGGTGCCGCCGCGACCCTGTTCGGGTTGTTTTGGCTGGGCTGGATTCTGTGGGTAACCCTGGTCAAAGGATTCACTGCCCTGGGACCGATGTTGTTTACCCACTCGACTCCCCCCCCACCAGGAGCAGGTGGTGGCCTGGCTAATGCATTTTTGGGTAGCCTCATAGTGAATTCCATTGCCCTGGCGGTCGGTGTCCCGGTTGGTATCGGAGCCGGAATGTGGCTGGCTGAATATGCCAAGCACGGCAAACTGGGGGGGGTCATCCGCTTCCTCAACGACATTCTGCTTTCTGCCCCCTCGATTGTGCTGGGTCTGTTCATCTATACGATTCTTGTTAAGGTCGTGGGACATTTTTCTGCACTGGCCGGTGGCTTGGCTCTGGCACTGATCGTTTTACCTATCGTGGTACGCACCACCGACGAAATGCTGAAACTGGTGCCATCGACTATGCGGGAAGCCGCCTTGTCCCTGGGTATCCCACAATGGAAAGTAGTCATGCAGATCCTGTTCCGCTCGGCACGTGCCGGGGTGATAACCGGGATTCTGTTAGCACTAGCCCGTATCAGTGGCGAAACCGCTCCCCTACTGTTCACAGCCCTCAATAATCAATACTGGAGCAGCAATCTGCTGAAGCCAATCGCCACCGTGCCGGTAGTGATTTTCCAATTTGCTCTGAGCCCATACGCAGGCTGGCACGCACTGGCTTGGGCCGGGGCCTTGGTGATCACGCTTTTTATACTCACCTTAAGCCTGCTTTCTCGTCTGATTCTTTCCCGCAGCAAGGTAACCCATGACTGAAACTGCCCCCACACTTTCCGCGCAGACCCTTTCCACAGTGGTCAGCCAACCCAAGCTGATCGCTCGCAATCTGGACTTTTTCTATCAGGAATTTCTTGCCTTACAAGACATCAGCATGGAGATCCCCGAACACAAGGTGACAGCGATCATTGGCCCGTCGGGCTGCGGTAAATCTACCTTGCTACGGGTGTTCAACCGTATCTATGCGATTTACCCGAAGCTTCGGGCATGCGGTGAAGTTCTTCTCGATGGACAGAATATTCTTGAACCTGGCTATTCTCTCAACCGTTTACGCAGCAAGGTCGGCATGGTGTTTCAAAAGCCGGTACCCTTCCCAATGTCAATCTACGAAAACATCGCCTATGGCATCCGCCATCATGAACGTATTTCCCGTTCTGAGATGGATATGCGGGTTGAGTTGGCCTTGCGACAAAGTGCCCTCTGGAACGAGGCCAAGGACAAGCTGAAGCAGAATGCACTGGGCCTTTCAGGGGGACAGCAGCAACGTTTATGTATCGCCCGAGCCATCGCTCTGAAACCGGAGGTCATCCTTCTGGATGAGCCCACTTCGGCTCTGGATCCCATTGCCACGGGACGTATCGAACAACTGGTAGAAGAACTTAAACGTGACTTTACCATCGTAATCGTGACCCATAACATGCAGCAGGCGGCCCGGGTATCCGATTTCACAGCGTTCATGTATCTGGGTGAACTGATCGAGTTTGGTGGAACTCAAACCATTTTCACCAAACCGACCAAGACCCAGACCGAGGACTACATCACTGGCCGCTTTGGGTGAGGCGAGGCGTTGGCATGATACCGCTGGCATCACCTGCCGAGTCGAACGCCACAGACAGATAACTCGATCCGAAACAGGGTATTACGGGCAGCAGACCATCAAACATCAGCATCGGAACCAAAGTCGGAAACCTACATCATGAACAGCACTCACAGCGAACATATTCTACGCAGCTATGACCAGGAACTAGGCCGATTGAAAGGTGAGATTGCCCGCATGGGTGAAATTGCCGTGGCGCAGATCGCCGCAGCCATGGATGTTATCGAAAGGCGTGACAGTCGCGCCGCCGAACGGGTCATTGCCAACGACGATGCCATCGATCAGCTTGAAGCTTCGGTTAGTAACGATGTATTGATGCTGCTAGCCAAACGTCAGCCGATGGCCCGTGATTTACGCGAAGTCATGGCCGCCTTGCGGATAGCCTCTGATATCGAGCGAATCGGTGACTATGCCGCCAACCTGGCAAAACGCTCGATTGCCTTGAACCTCACGGCAGCCATTCCACCCGTACATAACCTTCCTACCCTTGCGGAAGCCGCATCGGAGATGCTTACCGATGTACTCAAGGCCTATCGGGTGAGTGATGAAAAAATGGCCCGCACAGTCTGGGATCGTGATGTTGACCTCGACAGCCTTTACACCTCGCTATTTCGGGAGTCCCTGACCTATATGATGGAGGATGCGCGTAACATCACACCTGCTACACACGTTTTGTTTATGGCCAAGAATATCGAACGTATTGGCGATCACGTCACCAATATTGCTGAGAACATCTGGTTTCTGGTGACGGGCCAATCACTCGACACCCCGCGACGCAAGGCTGACCTGACCTCGCGCATGGAAGTGCGACCCAACGACACCCAATAGGGGTGAACGATGCCAAAACCGATCCCGTGGCAACGACCTCACCCTGGATTCCGGGTCGGTGCCCGGGATGACAGAATTTTTATGGCGCCCGTAGTCTTTGGTATCCGTCAACTTTCTCGTTATCCCCACTCCGGTATCATCCAGCACCGCCACGCGTAGGTTGTGGGTGAGAGGTACCAACCTCAACAGCTTGGTTTGATCTGTAAGGTGCTCCGCAGCAGGTATTACCCGCCCTGCCCAGGGTTGAGCCAGGCCATGTATTCCGGCACGCCCTGTTCGACCGTTTTGAATGAGGCGTCGTACCCGGCGGCACGCAGGGCCCCAATATCGGCCTGGGTAAAGCTCTGGTAGCGGCCACGCAACGGTTCTGGAAAGGGAATGTATTCAATCTCTCCACGGCCATGCCAGGCGATGACGGCGCGGGCGACATCGTTAAACGACTGCGAACGCCCGGTACCGAGATTGAAGATACCGGAAATCTCTGGATGCTCCAGAAACCACAGATTGACGGCACAAGCATCCCCCACATAGACGAAATCACGACGCTGCTCGCCATCGGCATAGCCGTCACAGCCGGCGAACAAGCGCACCGATTTGCCGGTGCTCAGCTGCTGGTCAAAGTGGAAGGCCACACTGGACATGCTGCCTTTATGTTGCTCGCGCGGGCCGTACACGTTGAAGTAGCGAAACCCGGCAACCTGACTGGTAAAATCGGCCATGTGCCGACGCAGGTACTGGTCAAAGAGAAACTTGGAGTAACCGTAAACATTTAGCGGCCGTTCCACCGCCCGTTCCTCACGAAACTCGCTGCTACCGCCATAGACTGCTGCACTGGACGCGTACAGGAAGGCGGCACCATGCTGCTGGCACCAATGCAACAGCTGCTTCGAATACTCGAAGTTGTTGCGCATCATGTAGCGTCCGTCCCACTCGGTGGTGCTGGAACAGGCGCCCAGATGGAAGACCGCCTCGACCTGGCCAAAATCCTTGTCCGCCTGCAGCTGGGATAGAAAATCATCCTTGTCCAGATAATCGGCGATCTCGCAATCGGCCAGATTACGAAACTTCACCCCGTTCTCAAGATCATCGACGACCAGAATCTCATCGATGCCGCGGGCATTAAGCGCTTCGACGAGGTTGGAACCAATAAATCCGGCACCGCCGGTAACAATAATCACTTGCTTGTACTCCCCGGCCCCGGGCCGTCAGTTCTGGAACGAATGCTATCAATGAGTGCCGTAGTCGAACAGCCCTCCTCGAAGGGCAAAATCGCCACACGCCCACCCGCCGCCTCAACCACCGCCCGGCCAACCACCTGGTCAGGGCGATAATCACCACCCTTGACCAGTACCTGCGGCAGAATCTCGCCAATCAGCCGCGCCGGAGTGTCTTCGGCAAACGGCACCACCCAATCCACGGCTTGTAGTGCTGCCAATACGGCCATGCGTCGTGGCAATGGATTGACCGGACGTCCCGGACCTTTCAGGCGCTGCACCGAGGCGTCATCGTTGACCGCAACCAGCAGGCGGTCACCCAACTGGCGCGCCTGCTGCAGATAGCTGACGTGTCCCGCATGCAGGATATCGAACACCCCGTTGGTCATGACGATACGTTCGCCGCGGGCCCGTGCAGCATCCACCCCCGCCTGTAACAAAACCTGATCGACAACCCCACTGGGCGTATCAAACTTGTGGCGCAGGGTGTGTTGCAATTCGGCCACACTGACCGTAGCGGTACCGAGTTTGCCGACCACGATACCGGCGGCGAGATTGGCTAAGGCTACGGCCTGGGGCAACGATTCGCCAACCGCCAGAGCTGCAGCCAACGTAGCCACCACAGTATCGCCGGCCCCGGTAACGTCGTAGACCTGACGGGCCATGGCCGGCAGATGCAGTTCGGGCTCACCGCTACGCAGCAAGCTCATGCCATGTTCGCCACGGGTAATCAGCAGGGCATCGATGGCACAATCCTGGCACAATGCCTGGCCCCGTTGCACCAGGGTTGCCTCATTCTCGCAAGGGCCGACCACAGCCTCGAATTCGGCCAGGTTGGGAGTGACCAGCGAAGCCCCCCGATAGCGGGAGAAATCACCCCCCTTAGGGTCTACCACCACGCTACGCCCGGCTTGGTTGGCCGCAGCAATCAATGCCTGCACTTCACGCAGTGTGCCTTTACCGTAATCTGATAGCACCACCACTTGCACGCTATCGAGTAACTGGCAAAAACGGGCCTGCAAGGCCTGGGTATCGAAACCGTCGAAACCCTGCTCGAAATCCACGCGCAGCAACTGCTGATGGCGCGACAGAACGCGTAGTTTAGTGATGGTCGGGGCATCGGCGACCCGCTGGAACACGCACTGCACGTCTGCAGCTTCAAGCTTTTGAGTCAGCGTCTGGGCGGCGGCATCCTCACCGGTCAAGGCCAACAAGGTGGCTCGGCCGCCCAGTGCCGCAACATTCAGAGCCACGTTGCCAGCCCCGCCCGGACGATCCTCCTCGTATTCCACCCGTACCACCGGCACCGGTGCCTCGGGGGAAATACGCGCGGCCGGGCCATGCCAGTACCGGTCGAGCATCACATCACCCACCACCAGCACCTGGGCAGGAGTCAGATCGGGTACGGAAACCTTTATCACGGCATGTGATCCTAAACACGAGGGAAGAGCCGGGTGCGAGTCGAGCCAGACCCCCGGCGGTCTACTAGCTGGCATTGTAATGGCAAGTAATACCGCGGTGGGTACATGAGGGCACCACGACAAACCTGCTACACGGTCCGATTACTGCGTTGCATCCTCACTCATTACTCACCTATCTGACTAATATGTCTCGTAGATTCATTCCAGGACATCTCACAATCGCAGCGCTCGCTAGAGTTTTTGAGACCCCTAAGATTTTATTGTAAGGAGCTGGATCGACCGCTGAAAACAACTCTTGGCAGCCTGCGAATAAACTTAGCGGCAGATGCTCGTGTAAGTTTTTGGCCTCACACCGGGTCTACTGACCCGATCATCCCATCACCCCGCCACCATGCCAGATTTTCTTCACCCTCTGCTGCTGATTTTCGCTCTCACCATTAGTACTTCGGCAGCGGCCAATGAGCCCTCGTTCCCGTCCGGGGCGCCTTGGTTCAATGTCAGCCGACCACTGACCACGCAGGATCTACGTGGTCGCGTGGTGCTGTTCGATTTCTTCACCCCGGGCTGTATCAACTGTATCCACATGTTGCCAGAACTGGAACGATTGCAACATGAATTCGGCAAATCGCTGCTGATTATCGGCGTCAATTCGCCCAAATTCGTTGCTTCACAACGTAGTGACAATATTGAGGGTTTCATTCAACGCTACCACATCCGTCATCCGATTCTGACCGACCAGGGCATGGTTCTGTGGCACCACTATGGGGTATTTGCCTGGCCGACCCTGATTCTGCTGGACCCCAATGGGCAGGTGGCCGGGCGCTATATCGGTGAGGGCCACTATGCCGAGATCCGCCACGACGCGATCCAGACCCTGGCGCAGGCCCGCAGGAATCACCGCCTGATCGACACGCCCCTGCCATTGCGCCCACCCGGGCAATCGAGCCACGGTCTGCTGCAACCAGGCAAGGTCACCGTACAGGGTAATCTGGTAGCGATTTCCGATACCGGCCATAACCGAATTCTGCTGCTGGATCGCAGCGGCAAGGTGTTACGGATCATCGGCAACGGCCATCCGGGTGACCGCAATGGCGCCCCGGGACAGGCTGAGTTCCGCAGTCCACAGGGCCTCGCTTTTGTGGGCCAGTCACTGTACGTAGCCGATACCGACAACCAGCTGATTCGGCGCATCGATCTGACCCATGACCGGGTCAGCACGGTCGCCGGTAATGGCCGGCGCCGGTTTGCGGCCATGGGCAAACACCCGGCCCGTAATGTAGCGCTGAATTCACCCTGGGGACTGCAAGCGATCGGCCGGGTGCTGTACATCGCTATGGCCGGAGAACACCAGATCTGGCAATTCAATTTGACCAGCGATCAGATCGGGCCCTATGCAGGGAGTGGCCGTGAGGGTATTGACGACGGTTCGTTGGCTCAGGCCAGCTTCGCGCAAAGCAGCGGCCTGGCCTACCACCAGGGGATTTTATATGTAGCCGATCCCGAAGCTTCGGCACTACGCGCAATCCATATCGACAAGGGCCAGGTGCGTACCCTGATCGGTACGGGCTTGTTCGTTTTCGGCCTGCGCAACGGCAGTGCCTCGCAAGCACTGCTACAGCACGATCAGGGCCTGACCTGGCTGGATGGGCGACTGTACATTGCTGACACCTTCAACAATGCCATCCGCGTATTGGATCCACACACTATGCAGGTCAGCACCTTGGCCACAGGACTCGATCAACCGGGCGGTCTGGTTGCTCTCAATGCCCACACCCTGTTGGTCGCCGATACCAATGCCGACCGTATTGTGACAGTGGACACCCGCAACGGAGTCGTACAGCCCTGGATAATCCACGGCTTGTAGAGACCGTCCATTATCCCCGTGAGACGCTGGTAATCATTCGTCGCCCGTTCATGGAGGCCAAAACGCTTCAAGTCTCGGGAAAATACTCAGTCAGTTCGGGCACATAAGGCAACCAGTCCCGCCAGCCTTCGACAGCATCGGTATGAATTTTCTGCCGCACTTGCCAGACGCTGGCGGTACGCACACTGCCCGGATCCGGTTGATTAGTGATGCTTCCGGTAGCTGGATCGAGATCAAGAAACTCATAGAGCTGCCGCAAGGTCGCCGGGGTATCGCTGACCAGCGCTTCGTAGTGCAACTCGAAGAAGGGCCGCTGCAAAGCGTCGCGCCAGTGCTGCATCAACTGACGTTCACCGCGGGCAAAGCTGGCTATGTCACGAAAATCGTAAGCATAGCCGTTATCCTCATGCGCAAACATCTGCCGCCAGATCGACAGTGCCGTGGCCCGTGCATCACGCACGCAATGGATAACTCGAAGATTGGGTAACAAGGCCTCGGCCAGACCCAGATGCCGGAAGTTGAGGGGATTTTTGTCCACATAACAATGTACGGGCTCGTCATCACGGCGCAATTGAGCAGCATAGAGGCTTGCTGCCTGGCTCATCTGTGCCGGATCGCGGCCACGGGTCTCGATTTGCACAGCCAATCCCGACAGCCAGTTCAACTCACCCCGTACTTTCACTTGTGGATGCCGCGCCAGCAGACTGGCCGCAAGCGTGGTACCGGTACGCGGCAGTCCCACGATCAGCACCGCTTGCATCTCGGGTAGACGGGATACGCTAACGGGTAGCGGTCGAGCAATTTGCCCGTCCACGAAAGCCTGATAACCGTTCGCACTCCAGTCTGAGACCCTGCGCATAATCCGGTTGGCCGCCCGCAGACCTGCAGTAGCCGTTTCCAGTTGACCCAGATCAGCATCGGCCTTGGCCAACGCAAAGTGCACGGCAGCACGAGAAAGATCCTCCAGATCATCGCGTTCCCGAGCCTGCATAAGTAACCCATAATCCGGATCGTCCGGACTCACAAAGCGATGCGTGGTGGCTAATTGCAGCCAACCACGTTCATTGTGTGAATGGGGGCCAAGGGCACGGCGAAACTGTACCCGGGCCTGCTCGAAACGGCCAAGTTCAAGCGCCAGCTCCCCGGCGATGGTATGCAGTTCGAGGTTCTCGGCATCCTGAGCAAGACCCTGCTGAACCCACTGCAGTGCCTGCTGGGGCTGATCGCACTCGCGTATAAAAGCGATGGTCGCAAGCAAGACTTCTGGTGCGGGGGTTGCGGGAAGGTACTCCATCATCACCGTAACAGCTGCGTGCATACGGCCTTCCCCGCGCAGCAGATGGGCCAGGGATACGGCAGCTTCCTGATGCTGTGACTGGGCACTCAACACGGCTCGCAACTCCCGTTCAGCCGCCTGAATTTCGCCCGTCATACGCAAGGCATTTCCGAACAGGTAGCGTAGTTCCAGATCATGTGGAAAACGGCTCAGTGCCTGTTCGGCCAGTGCTGCGGCCGCACCGGGCACACCCGCTTGCAACATTGCCTGCATCGCCACATGCCAGTCTTGTGGGGTGCTCGTCTGTTGCTGCAGCTGCTGTTCCAGGAGTTGGTATCCGGAAGCGATATCACCTGCTCGCAGCTGGGTATGAAACCCACGCAGTGCTTCTTCCAGATTCATGGTATGGCTTCTCCCCGATGAAAATCGACGACACGCCACAAGATCATGCATGCCAGGGTGCGGTACGGTGCCCAATGTCGCGTCAAGTCCTGTAACTCGCCAGGTGTAGGTATCGCATCTAATTGCAATACGAGCGCTGCGCCCTTGCGTATCCCGAGATCGTCCACGGGCATCACGTCCGGCCGCCCCAGTCGGAACATCAACAGCATTTGTACTGTCCAGCGACCAATGCCGCGAATGGCTACCAGTCGCTCAATAATGGCTTCATCATCAAGCCGGGCCAACTCGGCGGCACCGGGTACCCGGCGATGATGCGCACGGGTAGCCAGGTCACGCAGTGCCGCAACTTTGTTGGCAGACACCCCGCAACCACGCAGCTCAATATCACTCAAGGCATCAAGCCCGGTGACCCCAATCCGGCCACGCGGCATACGCTGCTTCAGCCGGGCGGTGATGGTGGCTGCAGCGCGTCCGGAAAGCTGCTGGTGGAGAATGGAACGGGCAAGCACTTCCACAGTCCGGAAGGACTGCTGAAAATCAATTTCTAGAGGTCCAATTTTTAGTATCCACTGGGCCAGACGTGCATCACACTGGGCAAGGTACTGGGCGGCCAGGCGATGCTGAAATCCACGCTGGATCGGTTTGCTTGTAGGAGGATGATAGACGTTCATCCTGCTCACTCAGCCGTAACGAACCGTCTAAGGCTGCAGCCCAGGTGTGCCAAAACCGATATCCCATCGGGGAGGTACCAAACATCCAGCATTGCCGGTAACCGGAACATACACAAACCATGCGCCCCGGCAAACCACGGCAGTCCTGCACGGGTAGCGTGCCCTCCCACTGACCAAGTTCGTGGCGCCTGGGTTTTATTGAATAAGGCCATGGGGTTCTATCGTAAGACGAAGGGCCGGCTGTCGTGGTGCCGCTACCGTCGCCGGGATAGCTGGGGCGGCCCGGATCGCGGTAGATGCCGGGTTGTAGCTGGGGGCATACAGAGCGCCCTGCAAGGTCGGCCAGATACCACCTGCCAGCACCCAGACATGACGTTGCAATTGTTGTGCGAGCATGGCGGCACGGCGTTGTGTCACCGGGTTCCGGGAACGACTCTGCACCATGAATACGGCCAAGGTAGTGTTTGCCGAACGCCATATTCTGGACTTAATAAGCAGCTTGTCATGCAGTTCCACACGTAATATTAGTGCCTGTGATGGGGGTTTGAATGGTTGCCGTACCTCACTAAAATCGAGTACCCCAAACAGGCTGGCCAGCAGTTCGGCCTGAGCCTGGGGTCGGACTACACCAGGGGGAGCCCGGATTATGCTGATTTGGCCTTGGGCATCACGCGCCAAGGCAAATTCCGGACCACTGGGCACCGACAATTGCAGCTTAGCAATCTGTTCAGCGGGGATACCCAACAGCGGATGAGACATCCAGTCAGCCGCCCGGCGTGATGGAGCTAAGTCACCCTCCACCAGCAGGCTCTGAGAGGCCCCCACCTTGCGCACAAAGGTTCCATCCTGGCGCGAATCGTAACGGCCGATGATTAGCCGCAGCGGCAGGTGGCCACCACTCAAGATAAGCTCGGTACCGTCAGCCCCCGCCCGATTGACCGGTTGGACGCCAATCGCCGCATATTCGGAAGGCTGGTCGGTCTTGGTATCAAGAACCCGGGTGCTACTCAGACGTAACAGCCAGCCACGTATCCGAGCGGCATCGGCTGGCTCATCGATAGCGGTCAATTTCCACCCTTCTACATCGCGAAATAGATACAACTCAGTCCGCTTATCCTTCCCCAGGAGGCGAATGGCACGGATAGAATTGACCTCTTTAGCCAAATTGGGAAACAGTAGTTGGCCATCCAGGTTTACCTGGGAATAAATCGAGTGATGGGGCCACCCAACCCAGAGTGCCAACCCTCCCAGCGCGACCAACCACCACAATACAAGACTTCGCAAACTCATGACCGCTTCTGACCCCAGTGTCTCCGCCAACTGCGAACCAGAGCTACCAGCAAAGCCAACAAGCTGAGCAGCACAGGAATCAGTATGATGTCGATGAGCATGATATTCGCCTCCAGATTCTGGATACGGGCATTCAGATGCCGTTCGATACGTTGTAATTGCCGACGAATTTCTTTCTTGTTGCGATTCAATTCTGCCAAGCGCGGACGCTGCGTCTGCAGCGCCGCAGTAAGACTCGAGCCAGCATGTTCGATCGATAAGACCTGCCGTTGCACAGTATTAAGTTGCTGTTCCAACGCCAATTTATGCTCACGATAGGCTGCGGCAGCATGGCTCCGCAATGCTTTTAGACGAGTGAAAGGCCGCACCGAAACAGCTCGGCCACGGATCGAGATCAATGCCGAGGAACCACTGAGGTTGTCCACAACATTGAGAAAAAAATCACCGTTATTGGCAAACGGGCTGGCCAGTGTCTGGCCGAAGAATGGCAGCCACTGCACCCACAGTCGGTCGCTGAGTATGTCGGTATCGGCCACTACAATAATGTCTGCAGGTGCTGCGCCCGGTTTCAATGGACCCACCAGACGGCCGGCGATCACATAACGGTCGATACCGGGATGAAAACCGTCGAGTAGCGTTTGGGGGTTCTGCGAAGCAATGACCTTTGCCGCCGACACCAGACCCGAATCAGGACCGGACTGCAACAGTGGCATCAAACGCAATGGGGCATGTCTGAGTTGCTCGAAGGTCCCGGCACTCAATACGTTAATGCTCGACAGGCCGGCTGTAGTGACATCGTCATGACTGATTTCAGTCCGACCCAGTCCAATCAGAGCTGGATCCCTGACGCTACCGCTATTTGGTTTCAGCTGAATACTGCGTGCCAGAGGAGGATCCAGCACCACTTTATCCGGATTGAACGTAATACCCCACTGGGCGAGAAGAGGGGCTACCGCCCGCGCCGCCGCACTGGCACTGAGTACCGCATAACTGGGCGGCAAGGTTTGGGGATCAGGATCCAGGAATAGAGCCAGATGCCCGCCGCGCTGCAAATAGGCTTCGATAGCTTGACGAGCTGTAGCAGTCAGGTTGGACGGTTGGATCAACAATAACACCCGCACATCCGCTGGAATGGTGTGTAAATGGGTCGGATCCAGTATCTGCAGATGAAACAGCTTACGTAGCTGCTGCAACACACTCAATCGTGGGGCACTCTGACTCACTGGAACCGTTCTGGCAACATCCAGCGAGAGGCCCGTAATCAGTCCCACTACGGGTTGCCGGGAAGAAGACAGTTCATAGAGCATCCGCGCAATATCGTATTCCAGAAAGGCTTCCTTGTCCGGCTGCAGAAAGGGCAATACCGCCAACCCCGTGGTGCCATTGGTTCCGACCAGGCCAAAGAAGGTTCGCGCGCCCCCCACTCCACCAGGCATTGGTGTCAAACCATACGCGAGTGCCCGATCTTCCGCCTCGGAATAGGGGGTCGGATTGAGTACTCGTACCTGCAACATGCCATGCGTATGGCGCTGAATCTCCTTCAGCATCCCAAGTACCCGTTGTTCATAGGCACGCAATCGAGGTCGATCGCGGCTGGCATGTCGCGAAAAGAATAAGTCCAGGTGGATAGGTTGTTGTAAAGACCGGGCGATGCGTACAGTCCCTGGTGCCAGGGTATGCACGTGGTTTTGGGTCAGATCAAAACGGATACCATTGAATGCCCGCCCGCTCAACAACACCAGGACCGCATACAACAGCGCCATTGCTAGCAACCCCAATACCCCAAGGAGGCGACGCGGATGCATTCAATCGGCCCGGATCATGCCTAACATGACACCACCCGCAGTGAGCCAGGCCAGAATCGTCAGAGCAAAGAAAACAATATCACCGAGATCCAGTACACCCTGCTGGATCGCCTGAAAATGTGCTAAGAAGCTGAATTCGGCTAACTTGTTCAGGGCTAATATCGGCAATACATGAGCCAACACGTCCTGGACCATCGGTTCACCGATAACCAGGTACAAAAAACCTACCGCAACCGTGAGAATGTACGCCACCACCTGATTGCGGGTGGCCGCTGACAGACAGGTTCCTATGGAGAGCATCGCCCCAGCTAGTAACAGACTGCCTAGATATTCAACCAGAATTGCTCCATTGTCGGGATGACCCAGGTAATTTACGGTCAGCCACATCGGAAACGTCAACGCCAGAGCCAGTCCTACGAACAGCCAAGCTGCGAAAAACTTGGCAAGCATGGCCGACCACCGACCAATTGGTAGAGTCAACAGGAGTTCCAGCGTGCCGCTGCGGCGTTCTTCGGTCCACAAACGCATAGAGGCCGCCGGTACCAGCACCAGATAAAGCCAGGGATGGAACTGGAAAAAGGGCTCCAGATCCGCCTGTCCACGGGAAAAGAAATTCCCCACGTAGAAGGTAAAAACTGCCGAAAGCACCAGAAAAACGACGACAAATACATAGGCAACCGGAGTGACTGCATAAGCCTTGAGTTCGCGTCGGAAAACCGCCCAAAAGCCTCTCATTCTGGAAGTCCTCGCGCTGCAGCGACGTGTTTTTCGAAAACATCGTCAAGCCGTCCTTGTTCAAGCTGAAGTTCTTTGGGGACGACCTTGTAAGTTGCCAGCAACTGTTGAACAAGAGGTAGGATCTGCCGGCCAGCCTTGGGAAAAACAGTCACCCGGCCATCCATGGGATCAATCTCCACGGTATCCACCGAAGGTAGCAGTACAAAGGCCGCTCGTACCGGCCCGCTACCCTTGGCGGTGAAGGATACGGCCCCATGGTAGCGTGACCGCTCTGCCAGCTCTGTAGGTGTCGTATCAACCACCAAACGCCCGTGCACGATCAGGGCAACCCGGTTACACACGGCCCGTACTTCTTCAAGAAGATGGGTGGAAACTATCAAGCTGTGGTCACGGGCCAGTGAACGAATCAGCTTGCGCACCCCAC
>QILI01000097.1 GCA_003233305.1 Mizugakiibacter sp. | reverse complement strand
GCCTGGTGACTCAAGCTCGGAGCTTCGCTCTTGATCTCTGCTCGCGTACGTGGCGTCGTACGGGCTAGAGGGTGCAGGTTCACGGACATTAGTAGGCTCCCAAATGCTGGTACAGTTGCTTCATCACACCACGAGCCATGCTTAAACGCCAGACCCGTTGCTCGATAGAATCACACGAAACCCGACATGTAGCATCCGGAGAGCTTTGGGTTGTGTCATACCCAATAATTTGACCGCCCGCTGTTGAGGCAGGCGCCGGGCCTTGATGATCCGTCCGATCTGGCGTGCCGAGTCGGCTTTGACCAACGTGCCTTGGGCATCGAGGTGCCCAAGGTTGGCATAGGGATTGTTGCTGCTCTGCTCAATGGTGATGTAGTTGGTTATCACGTTCATACGTTCACTACTTTTCCAAGGTCACCACTGTCTCGAGTCGTATCTGGATCGCATGCAGATCGCGCTTGGGCGGGGCAGTACCGTGGGCGGACTTTTTCTGGAAGCAGTGCAGCACGCATACCGCTGTGGCGTAGAGCACCGTGTAAACGGCCCGAATTGTCCAAGCACAACTTCAGCAGCCTGCCTCCTACCGGCTTGGAAATAAGCCTTCAGTTTGCCGGTTTGCGTAGTATCCAGGCTAAGCTCAGTGTAACGGGTAGCGCCAACAAGACCCAGGGTAGATTCTGTTGCGGCAGCCATTCGAACAGTCGCGCGAGCAGGGCAAGAATAGCAACGGTGGCCAGTAACATTGCCAGATAGCGGGCGAATGGCCGATACCGTGAAGGCCGGTTAGGGCGTTTCAGCAATGCCGGTAGTAGTAGCCACTGTAGGGGATTGAATAGCAGCAGGTTCTCGTTGCCCCATGCGGCCTGGTGGGCAGTCAGTGTCCATAGCAACAGCATCAGAGTGCCAGCGAGGCCGGCGAGGACAACATAGAGCGCAGCCAGCCAGTGCCCGCTGCGCTCCAGGATGGGTCGGGATGAGCGGCTGAGGAGCAGAATCAGGCCGGCCAGGACGAGGCCGACCAGACCCAGCGGCCAGGCCAGTTGTGGGGCTTGAGTTGGTGGCGGTGGCAGTCGCCCGGTATAGAGGCGACTCTGATTGCTGAGCAGTGGATGGCTGTGGCCTGAGGCATCGGTGACTTGCACGTTTTCCAGTGAATTCATCAAGTCCATCGGAATGAAGGTCGCTTGCCAGGTATTGAGCGGCTGATCGGCGTAGGGGCCAAGGGCCAGATCCGCCAGCAGCATCAGGGCAGGATTGGGGGCCAGCAAGCGGTCGGTCTGACTGCGGAAGGTCAAGCTGCTCGGATGTTGCGACAGCTGTGCCGCTATGGCGCCATCGGTGGCCAGGTTGAGTGCGTCACGGACCCGTGTCGAGCAGTTGTCGGTGAAGTATTCATAGGCATAGTGGCGATGCGCGGGTTGCAGGTTCCAGAGCAGGAAATCACGTAATTTCACCCGCTGTGCTGGGCTTAGAGCCAGATGCTGCTGTTCGATCCAGCGACCGGCTTCGACATAACCGGCGATATCGGCGGCGGCGGGATTGGCATCCATGCTGTAGCGCATGTGTCCGCGGATAAAATTAAGTAGAAAATGTTTCTGTGAGAAGTCAAAGACTCCGTAGTTGAAGGTTACGGCTTGGCCACTGACCCGATCTCGGAGCAAGATGGCATCGTGGCCGAAGCGCTCCCAGTACACCTTGCCGGGGCCATAGGTAAGCAGTGACACCTCAAGCTGGCTGCCGGGTGCCGTGGCCAGCCCGGCATGGGCCGGTAGGGTAACGATGAGTGCGAGTAGAACCAGAAGTAGCCGTAACGGCTGGAACCCGCTGTACCATTTAGTCCGCATGGGTTGAGGTAACCCGAAATTGCAGTACCCGGCGCTCGTCGGCCGCCGTCACCAGGAAGGCATGCCGGCCGAGGGTGGCGGTTTCGTCGAGTTCCGGTAAGTGACCGATTTCGGCAGTGACCAGCCCACCTATGGTGTCGAACTCATTCTCGGAGAGCCGGCTACCGAAATATTTATTGAAATCCTCAATGTCAGTGAGTGCATCGACCAGGGTGGTGCCATCGGCCTGCGGCTGGATACGTGGTACTTCATCATCCTCGTCGTGCTCATCGTCGATTTCGCCGACAATCTCCTCAAGCACGTCCTCGATGGTAATCAGCCCTGAAATACCCCCATATTCATCGACCACGATGGCCATGTGATTGTGGGTGAGTTTGAACTCGCTGAGCAGCACATTCAGGTGCATGGATTCGGGGATTAGGGCCGCCGGTCGCAGCAGAGTATGGATATCCGTGGGTTTGGTTTCCCCGAAAAAATGCAACAGATCTTTGGCCATCAGAATACCGAGGATCTCGTCTTTGTCGTCGCCATGTACTGGAAAACGGGAATGACCCGAATCGACTACGGCAGCGAGAATGGTTGGCAGGTCGGTATCGACCCACAGGGTAGCCATTTGCGCACGCGGTATCATTGCGTCGCTGACTCGGAGATCGCTCACTTCGAGCGCCCCTTCAAGCATGGCCAGCGTGTCGCGAGTAATCAGTTCCTTTGCGGCAGCTTCCCGCAGTTCGTGTAGAAGTTCCTTGCGGCTGCGAACTTCACCACTCAGCAGATGACCCAGACGCTCCCAGAAAGTGCGGCGCGCAGGGCCGGTGGTACTCAGATCCTCGCTCATTCGTAGATCATGCTGGCCCGGTGTGGGCGGATGGAGTGCACAAGTCTAGCAGCCTGGCGGACGGGCGACGAATCGACCGAGGCCTGGATGGATCGGAATTTTGGATTGTTTCGTCGGGTCAATTGTTGGTTTACCTAAAAAGGTTGAAAAAGTGGCCCTAATTTTCGCTATATCTCTCAAGCTTGAGCGGTTTTCATGCGTGATCACCACCCGTATCAGGTATAGGGGTCGGGGATGCCGAGTGTGACGAGTATCTGTCGCTCCAGGGCTTCCATACGCTCGGCAGGTGCGGCTTGGAGATGATCGTAACCGAGCAGGTGCAGTACCCCGTGAATGGTGAGGTGGGCATAGTGATGCTTTAGCGGTTTTCCCTGGGCTGCCGCTTCATCAGCCACGAGGGGGGCACAAAGCACCAGATCGCCCAGTGGGGGGATCGGGATGGGTATCGGCAGTTCGGCAGGGAAGGACAAGACATTGGTGGGGCAGTCCTTGCTGCGATATCGTGCGTTGAGGGCCCGGCCCTCCGCGCTATCAACCAGGCGCACGCAAAGTTCTGCCGGGTTGTGGAATGCCACGGCTGCCAATGTGGTGCTGACCCAGCGATGAAAACTTGCTGCTGCGGGCAGACCTCGTCGGGGTAGGCCGTAACTGAGGTGCAGATGCAGCGGATCAGAGGTAACTGCTGTCATGGGCTGTGCGACTGGGTGCTTTCCTCGCGTTGTTCGGCGGCTTCGTAGGCACGTACGATGCGTGCTACCAGCGGGTGTCGAACCACGTCGTGGGAGGTAAAAAAGGTAAAACTCAGCTCCTCAAGATCACGTAACACCTCAATGACATGGCGCAATCCGGAACGGGTGGTGCGAGGCAGGTCGACCTGGGTTACATCACCGGTGATGACCGCGACTGAACCGAAGCCGATACGGGTCAGAAACATCTTCATCTGTTCGACGGTGGTGTTCTGGGCTTCATCAAGAATCACGAACGAATCGTTGAGGGTGCGGCCGCGCATATAAGCCAGCGGGGCGATTTCGATTACGTTGCGTTCGACCAGCCGGGTGACTTTTTCAAAGCCGAGCATTTCGTACAGCGCGTCGTACAAGGGGCGCAGATAGGGGTCGACTTTCTGGCTGAGGTCGCCCGGAAGAAAACCGAGTTTTTCTCCGGCTTCCACTGCGGGGCGGACCAGAACCAGGCGCTGTACGCGATTGGCAGACAGGGCCGCCACGGCGCTGGCCACGGCCAGATAGGTTTTTCCGGTGCCAGCGGGTCCAACCCCAAAATTGATATCGTGGTGGGCTATGGCGTGCAGATAGCGGTGCTGACCGGGGTTGCGAGCGCGGATCAAGCCCCGCTTGACCTGGATGGCGGCATCTTGTGCCGAATCCGTCGGGATTTCGGTCAGCTGATCGATCCCTGATTCGGCCAGATGCAGATGTACGGCTTGTCCGTCCAGGGATTGTTGCCGGGTGCTGGCATACAGTTCGCGCAGCACCCGTTCGGCGGCACGAGCCGCGCGATCTTCTCCGAGTACCCGAAATACGCTGCCACGTGCGGCAATCTCGACGCCAAGTCGTAGTTCGATCTGTCGCAGATGTTGGTCGAAGGGGCCACACAGATTGGCCAGGCGCTCGAGGTCTTCGGGTTGCAGGGTAAAGTCACGCTGGCTCAGCGGAGCGCTCACGATTTGGTTACTGGAGTTATTCGGCCACGCAGAGAATTGCTGAGCGCAGCACTAATGGTGACGTCAATAAACTGACCGGTCAGGCGTAGATCTCCGGGAAAATTGACAACGCGCATGTTTTCCGTGCGCCCGGACAATTCGTTGGGATCCTTTTTACTGGGGCCTTCAACCAGCACTTTTTGCACGCTGCCGACCATGGCCTGGCTGATGCGACGTGCATGCGCGTTGATACGGTCTTGTAAGCGAGTCAGGCGGGTGTGCTTATCGGCCTGGGAGGTGTTGTCGGCGAGATTGGCCGCGGGAGTGCCGGGCCGGGGCGAGTAGATGAAGGAGAAGCTTTGATCAAAGTCCAGATCCTCGATCAATAGCAGAGTCTGCTCGTACTCGGCTTCGGTTTCACCGGGAAAGCCGACGATGAAATCCGAGCTGATGGAGATGTCCGGCCGTACTGCTCGCAAGGCCCGGATCCGTTGCTTGTATTCGAGGACGGTATAGCCCCGTTTCATTGCCACCAGGATGCGGTCGCAGCCGGCTTGCACGGGAAGGTGCAGGTAATTGGCCAGTTTGGGCACATCCCGGTAGGTCTCGATGAGACGGTCGGTAAATGCCACCGGATGCGAAGTGGTAAAGCGGATACGGCCGATGGTATCAATCTCGGCAACAGCCCGGATCAATAGAGCTAGATCGGCTTCGCCACCGCCATGCAGGGCACCCAGATAAGCGTTCACGTTTTGACCTAGCAGGTTCACCTCACGCACGCCCTGTTCGGCAAGAATGGCGACCTCGGCAAGTACGTCATCAAAGGGCCGGCTGATCTCTACGCCACGGGTATAGGGCACGACACAGTAGGAGCAGTATTTCGAGCAGCCTTCCATAATTGACACAAAAGCTGTCGGCCCGTCGGCCCGCGGCTCGGGAAGTCGGTCGAATTTTTCAATTTCTGGAAAACTGATATCTATCTGGGGCTGTTGATTGCGCTGGTGTGCATCAAGCATTTCCGGGAGCCGGTGTAAGGTTTGTGGACCGAAAACCAGGTCTACATAGGGGGCGCGGCTCAGGATGGCTTCACCTTCCTGACTGGCCACGCAGCCGCCGACACCGATGACCACGGAGCGCCCACCACGTTTGAACTGTTTCCAGCGGCCCAGCTGGCTGAACATTTTTTCCTGGGCTTTTTCCCGGATCGAACAGGTGTTGATCAGGATGACATCAGCTTCCGCTTCGTCCTGAGTGAGTTCCAGGCCGTGTGAGGCACGCAGTACATCCGCCATTTTTGCGGAATCGTACTCGTTCATCTGACAACCGTGGGTCTTGATATAGAGCTTGCCGGCCATGGGATACCTCGGGCGAGCCGTGTATTTTACGTTGAAATACGGTTGCCCACCAGTGCAATAGGGTAGCTCGAAAAACCGTAGCGAGCGGTTCAGGCATCAGGTGCTCCGGAGCGCGAATCTCTGGGATTTATCGGCCAGATAGGTAAGGGGGAAGTGCGAACGCAGCGCAGCAATCGGGCTGCGCTACAGGTTTATCGAGGTACCCAATAGCCGGGCGCAATCCCGAAGCCTCCATGGACAAGTAGCTAACGGGTATCGCAGACTGGGTTCATGCGAGCCTTGATGCACCCCAGCCGTCCAATAGCCGGATTTATTCTGGTACTGATTTTTTTGGGCTTAAACGTGCCGGTGGCGGCAGCAACAGGTTTGTGGCGATGCCAAGGCCCACAGGGGGAGACAGTATTTACTTCCAGCCCCACGGGTTATGTCCACTGTCGACGCGCACATGCCCCGGCACAGTCGCTAATTAGCTCAGCTCAGCCTCCAGAGGCTCGGGGACCGGTAGGCAAACACCGACCACCGCCCCCTACGCAGCAAGCCCGGAAGGGTCATAAAACAGGTGTAGGTAGCCGGATTCGATTCCATCCAGTGATCTTACGCGGCACGGTGTACCGCATCACTCATGCCAATGGCAGCGTTGAATACACCAACCTGCCCGGAGCAAAAGTGGGCGCCAAGCAGGTACAAAAGATGTTTTCCTACTTCACGACCTGCTATGCCTGTGGGGTCAATTCGGCGATCAATTGGCATACCATCCCTTTGCGGTTACATGCTTATCGACAGGCCATTCACAATGCGGCGAAGCGCTGGCGTCTCGATCCGGCTCTGCTCCAGGCCATGATCCATGCCGAGAGTGCCTTCAACCCCGATGCCGTTTCGGCAAAAGGAGCCGCCGGATTGATGCAGCTGATGCCGGATACGGCGGCCGCTATGGGGGTCGCCAATGTTTTCGACCCACAACAGAACATTGAGGGCGGGGCGCATTATCTGGCCCAGTTACTAACCGAGTTTGGCGGCAACGTACGCTTGGCTGCGGCGGCCTACAATGCCGGGAGCCTGGCTGTGAAGAAATACGCCGGTATCCCACCCTATCCTGAAACCAGGTTATATGTGCAGCGTGTGTCGATATTGCAGCACCGCTACGATCAGGCCGCGCGACAAAGCTCGTTAGTACATTCCAACCGCAGCGGGGCAGACTGAATTCGGCCCGGATCCGGTCGAACGGATACAGCAGAACGGTCGCTAAGCAACAGTTCTATCTTGAAAGATTTACCGTTGCGTAGACCGCTGAGTTGCACGCGCTGACCGGCTTGCAAGGATGCTTCATAGCGGTGCAATGCCATGGTATTTCGTATCGGTTGCTCATTGATGCGCAGCAAGATATCGCCACGCTGCAGTCCGGCACGTGCCGTGGGACTGCCGGGGCGTACCGAGGTCACCAGGATGCCTGGGTTGAGGGGGGCAGCATGCCGGCTGGAGGAGGGTTTACTGAAATGAGCTCCCATCCAGCCCTGACTGACGTGGCCGTAACGGATAAGTTGGTGCATGACCCATTCGGCAGTGCGTACCGGTATTGCGAAGCCGATGCCCTCCGCGCCGATGTTGTGACCGAGCATGGCGGTATTGATACCGACCAACTGGCCCAGCGTGTTGACCAGTGCGCCACCCGAGTTGCCCGAGTTGATGGCCGCATCGGTCTGGATGAAATCCTCATTGCTGGACAGGTTGAGCTGTCTGCCAAGCGCACTCACGATGCCCATGGTGACGGTCTGACCGATTCCGAATGGGTTGCCGATGGCCAGCACAATATCGCCAACTCGCAGCGATTTGGTGGCAGCGCTGGCGGCGGCAGGTAGATGAGGTTCGTGAATACGCAGTACGGCGAGATCCGTTTTTGGATCGGTGCCGACGATTTTTGCTGGCGCCACGCGACCGTCATACAACATAACCCGGATGTCGTCGGTTCCGGCAATGACATGGTTATTGGTAAGGATGTAACCTTTGGAGCTGACGATAACCCCGGAACCCAGGCTCTGTTCCTGGCGTTGTTGCGGTGGACCCAGCAGACTCAGGCCAAACATCTGTTTGAGTATTGGATCCGGGTAGATCGGGCGAGTTAGCACCATGCGGTTGGCATAAATACTTACCACGGATGGAGCGGCTCGTTGTACCGCATCAGCATAGGAAAGTGGGGCCGTTGTCGGTGCCAGGATAGGGGCGCTGGGAAGCCTTAAGTAACGCCGCATCGATGCACCCGCTTGCGGATACGCTATGATTACGATGAGGGCCATAGCTAGTCCAAGTATGATGGAGCGCAGCAGAAAAGCAGTGAAGGTGTAGAGCTTCTTCATCTTGTACCGTCGCGACAGAGTGGGCTTTGGATTGTATGCTGCAATGCGCCGTGGCTATACACTATGGCAGATTTTTAGCATTATCGGATGCGGGGGGTAGTGGGGCTCGAATAATGAGCGAAGAGTAGACCCGAAGGACTACGGGAGTGGATCCAAGGGTGTTTACCCCGCTGGTGTGGCTGCTCGAGTGGGAGTGTTGGAAGGAAGTCTGCCACTGAATGTGTAACGGAGTACCCGGTTGGAGTGGGTACGTTCAAGCTTAACTGAGGGATAGCTTGCATGGTACAGAGTCCTCGAATACGCAGTACGCTGGTACTGTATACAGCGCCGGATGATATTCAGTGTCATCGAACCCGACTTGTACTGGCTGCCAAGGGGGTCGGTTATGATCGGGAAATTGTCAACCCCGGCCAGTCCAACCCCGATGTCAGTGAACTGAACCCGTATGGCACAACGCCGGTTCTGTCCGAACGGGAGATCACTCTTTACGGCGCTGGAGTGATTTGCGAATACCTTGATGAGCGCTATCCGCACCCACCCTTGATGCCGGTTGATCCCCATGCCAGGGCCCGGTTGCGTTTGGCCATGATGCGGGTCGAGCGTGACTGGTTACCGTTGACTGTCGCAATTACTGAAGGGGGACGTAATGCAGAGACCGCGCGCAAGTACCTTCGTGAAGCATTAATTGCCTCCGTGGATCTTTTCAAGGCCGCCCGGTTTCTGCTCAGTTCCGAAGTCAGCCTGGCCGATTGCCTGGTCGCTCCGTTACTCTGGAGACTCCCGGCCTACGGCATCGATCTGCCGCGCAGTGCCTCTGCGGTAAACGACTATGGTGAGCGACTCTTCGCCAGTCATGGTTTCGCGCGTAGTATGACGTTGGTAGAGCGTTCCTTACGTGAATAGTTGAATGAGCGACATCCCTTCCATTGACATGAGCCCGCTACGACCCTATCTACTCAGAGCCTTGGTGGACTGGATTACCGATAACGGCTTGACCCCGCATTTGCAGGTGGATGCGCAGCAGCCGGGTGTTGTCGTCCCCACCTCGGCGGTACGTGATGGCATGGTTGTCCTGAATATTGCTCCACGTGCAGTTAGCCAGTTCTCAATGGATCTCGAAGAGGTTCGTTTTCTTGCCAGATTTGGCGGGGTTAGCCAAAGTATCCGAATTCCCGTTGTAGCGATCCAGGCAGTGTTTGTCCGCGAAAACGGTCGTGGCATGGTTTTCCCGGATGAGGCCCAGCCCACTGCTGCTGGTGGGCCGGTTCCCAGAGATCCGGCCGACCTTGGTGGCAACGAATTACCAGATGGGCATCCTGCCGAGGCTGCTGATCCACCCAAGGTGAAAGGTGCGCCGCGGTTGCGGGTTATCAAGTAATTTCCAAGCAAAGATCTTGGGGTGTCGCTTGGCTTAGGTAAAGCGTAGTGAGAAGTCCACTGCCTGCAGATGCTTGGTGATTGCGCCGACCGAGATAAAATCGACCCCGCTGGCGGCGATCGCTGGGACGGCGTCCAGCTCTGTACCGCCTGAGGCCTCCAGTGGAATACGGCCAGCGGTAATACGTACGGCAGCGGCAAGCCCTTTGAGGTCGAAGTTATCGAGCATGATCCGGTCAGGTTTGGCAGCGATGGCCTGTTCGAGTTGCTGCTGATTTTCGACTTCCACTTCGACCGGTATCCCTGGATGGAGAGTACGCGCCTGTCTGATTGCGGCCGCAATACCGCCTAGGGCGGTGATATGGTTTTCCTTGAGCAGGATCATGTCGTACAGGCCGTGGCGGTGGTTATGGCCCCCTCCGCAGCGCACCGCATATTTCTGTGCGTAACGTAGGGATGGCAGTGTCTTACGAGTATCCAGGATACGTGCTCGAAAACCTACGGCGGCCTGCACATAGTGGGCAGTGACTGTGGCGGTACCTGATAAGGTTTGTAGAAAATTGATGGCGCAACGCTCAGCCCCGAGTATGGCTCTGGCGTTGCCTTCCACCGCGCATACCACTGCGCCGGGTAACAACGTATCGCCATCCTGCCCCGTCCATTGCAGGTGACAGTCTTGATCCAGGTGATGAAAACAGCCAGTGAACCAGGCCTGGCCGGCAAGACGGGCCGATTCACGGCAGACCAAGGTAGCGTGAGCCCGTTGCCCAGCAGGGATCAAGTCAGCGGTGACGTCACCTGAGCCCAGGTCTTCGTGGAGTGCCGACACTACGTCACGCAACACCACCTCCGGTTCGGGAGGTCGGAGAATCTCGGTGGCAATGGTCATTAGATACCTGTCGTAGGGTCCGTATGGTCGGTAGCGGATTTGGCGGTACGCAGGCGTTCGACAATCGCATCCAGGGCCCGATCAAACAAGGGTACCTCTTCAAGGACCAATGCATGCCCTGAGAGAATCAGGTTGGCAAGCTCGGCGGCTGATTTATCAGCAACTTTCAGACCTCGCCGATTCACGAACAGGTAACGGCCGCTGATGGGGCTGATCCAGGACAATTTAGCCCGTTCATGTTGACCTTGAGCATCGACAAAATCAAACCAGGATCCCTGCTTGAGTATACGGATGATCTCCAGCTGTGCAGTATCCAGTATGACCTCGTTGGGATCAGGCTTGCCATCTTCCATGGACTGGGTGACTGAGGGTACGCTTTCAAACTTTTGGACAATGTCTACGACATCCTGATCCCGGGTGTCGATATCGGTTTGCTTGGAAGCTGGCAAGGGGCCATCGTCTGAGAGAGTCCTCCGCGGAGCCGGCTGCTCACCCAGTAAGGGGGCGTAGATGGTATTCAGATCGACCAGCAACCGGTTCATATCCGGCTCATGAAAAGCAACCGTCGATAGACCTCGCCGCAGGGTCTTTTCAAGATCGGGTAGCAAGGCGCGTAGTTTGTCTTGGGAGGCGACAGTGGGCTTAGGCTCCACACTCCAGATCAAATCGTCAATAAAGCGTATTGAGGACTTATATTCGGCTGATTGTTCTCCTTGTCGCAGCAGCAGCAGAACCAGATAGTTGGCCCATGGGCGAGTCAGGAGACTGTGAATCAAGGCCGGTGGGGTATGGTCACGCATTCTCGAAAGTACTTCGTTGGCGGCTTGACGACGGGCGATATCCAGTTTTTCACGCCCTTTGGCCGCCTCGGCAGCTCGCCGTTCGGAGAGGTTGGCGCGTTTCCAGAACGACTGCAGTTTGGCGGTAAACTGCTCGTGTTGGCGTGAGAAGACATTCAGATCATCATCAAACTCTGCAAGAATGGTCTCGACGACATGACGGACTTCCTTGAGCATGCGCTGGTCCGGATCCGCTTCGCGGGTCCAGCCTTTGCCGGCATCGGCCAGCAGATCAAGCAAGCGCCGCGCCGGGTGAGCCCGTGAGGCAAACAGTCTGCGGTCCAGCACCGCAACCTTGAGATAGGGGATTTGCAGGCGGGCCAGTAAGGCTTGCATCTCTGCAGGCAGATTACGGTCTTGCAGGATATATTCGAAGAGCATGGCAACCAGGTCGATGGTGTCTTCTTCGTCTGCAGAGATCCGAATCCGGCTCTGGCCGCTGATCTGCGCTACCTGGTTCAGAAGTTCTTGTTTCAGATGTTGAACATCGTCACTTTCCCGGTCAGTAGATCGTGTCAATGAGCTCATCTTGGCTACTTCTGCTTGCAGCAAAGTCAACGCACTGAGAATCTGGGTCGGTCCGGGTGGAGGACTGACGCTGTGACCGGGGTTGTTTAAATTGTCACTGTTTTCTATCGGCTCCACGGGATGGTGGTGCGGTCTGCGCGCAGCCAGTAGATCAGCAAGTGTGGAGAGAATCTCCCGTTGAGTTGTCGCATCCCAATCGGCTGGATCCTGGGTAGTTTCGGAATATTCAGCGGTGGCAAACGCTGCTTCGCGGTTACCGGGATGGTTGCTGGGGTGGTTGCTTCGCGCAGCCCGTCGGTGCATGGCCGTTGCGACCGGGTTGCGTACCTGGGGCAACACCCCAGCACTGGCGAGAGTGGCATTGATCTCGTCATACATGCCGTCGATGTTACCCAGCACGTAGCGGTCAAAGAGTTTGTAGACGATCAGTTTGATTTGTACATCGGAAACCAGTTCCCGTAGTGCCAACTGGAAAGCATGGGCGAGAGCGGCTGGGTCCATGGGTCCCAAGGCACTCCCTTCGATACGGACCCCGCCACACAACACGGACAGCCGTTCATTAAGTGCAAACAAATGGCGGGCGAAACGCATTTCAGCTTTGCTCGCCATGCTACTGACAGCTAGAGCTTCTTCCAGTTGGCTGTCATCAATGAGACTGAGCTCCTGCTGCTCCCCTCCGTTCTCCAGTGGATTTCTGCGGTCGCGTACTTTTCCAGCGGCCAGATCCATCAAGCGGTCGGCGATATCTTGATTGAACAAGCGTTCGATGATGTTGCGTTTCTTGCGTAATTCCCGCATGCCGTCGAAATAAGCCACCTGGACAGCGTTGTTGGAAGCTTTTTCAGCCAGATCGAAGAGTGCGTCGTCAAGATTATCGAAAAGGGAAGCGGTCAATGCATGCAGATGCCGTGATGCAATGGTCTGTACCTTGCCAAGCAACTCACCTAGGTGCGGCTGGCTACTTTGTTTAGAGGTGCCAATGGATACCACCTTGGGATTGTGCTTGGAGTCATTGGCCTGATTCATAAGATGGGTACATACAGTTCTGTCAGGTCACATTCTCTTACATTTCACGTGTAATTTCGTGACGGAGTGCGCATTCCTGGGTCAACGTGGGAAATCGTTCATCTGCAAGGTACCCACTCCTTCTTCGGGTAGAAGAACCGGTATACCGTCGTCGACACGATAGATTACCTTGGCATCACGGGTGATCAGACCCTCCGTCAGGGGTGATCGAATGGCCGTGCCGGCCACGGTTTCGATCTGTCCAGCCTGGATGGCCTGATTCAGCGCGTCCAGCTCCTTGCGCGTGAGTGGCCGTAGTGGAGTCTTACTGACCGGGCAAACCAGAATGTCGAGTAAGCGGGTGTCCATGATGCAGATCCTGCCTGTCTGTGGAGGTGGGTGGTGGCAAGGGAGTAAACCCTGTTAGCGCGCGAGCATACAACGCGTACAATAGCTTTTTTAGGCGGGGCTAGCTAATGGCAGTTCGGGATCAATCACCACAGGTTGGTGTGGTCATGGGATCACGTTCCGACTGGGAAACGATGTGTCATGCTACAGAGATGTTGGAGCAGCTCGGTATTCCTCATGAGGTGCAGGTCATTTCAGCGCATCGGACCCCGGATTTATTGTTCGAGTATGCCGACTCCGCTGTGTCACGGGGACTGGCTGTGATTATCGCTGGAGCAGGTGGCGCGGCCCACTTGCCAGGGATGCTGGCGGCTAAAACAATCCTTCCCGTACTTGGTGTCCCCGTCCAGTCGCGGGCTTTGAATGGTCTGGATTCGTTGCTTTCGATGGTACAGATGCCGGCTGGAATTCCTGTTGCTACATTTGCCATCGGCCGGGCCGGAGCCGTTAATGCGGCGCTTTTTGCCACGGCCATGCTAGCGAGTAGTGATAAGGCTGTAAGTAAGGTACTGCAGCGCTTTCGAAGTGAACAGACCGCAGCGGTACTGGCGGCTTCCGATCCGAGGCCGGCATGAAGGCTCCGGTAGTCGGAATCCTGGGTGGGGGGCAATTGGCCCGTATGCTGATACTGGCCGGCACCCCGTTAGGGGCGCGGTTTCAGGTACTGGATAGTTGCTCCGATGCGTGTGCAGGAGCGTTAGCACCCCTGGAGGTTGCGGATTGGCAGGATCGCGACGCTCTGCAGCGCTTGGCCCGGGCTGTGGACGTGATTACCTTTGATTTCGAAAATGTTCCAGCTGATGCGGCCGAAGCGATTGCCGCCAGTGTCCCGGTATTTCCCCAACCTAATGCCCTGGCTATCGCTCAGGATCGTCTTGCCGAAAAGGCCCTGTTTGCTGAAATCGGTTTGGCAACACCGACTTTTTCTGCCGTGTCATCACGGGCCGAGCTTGATACCGCCTTACAGAACGTAGGGGTTCCGGCGATTTTGAAGACACGCCGGCTCGGTTACGATGGCAAAGGTCAATTCCGCTTATACAGTCTTGCCGATGCCGATCGGGCCTGGGCGGCATTGAGTAGTCAGGCCGCGGAATACGGGTTGATCCTTGAAGCCTTGGTCGCGTTTGAGAGTGAGATTTCCGTACTGGCGGTACGCGGACGTGATGGTGAGTTCCGGACTTGGCCACTGACTCGCAATTGGCACACCGACGGGGTTCTATCCTTGAGTCTGGCTCCGGCCCCAGGCCTGTCTGCCGAGATTGAGGCGGCCGCAGTTGAGCATACTCGCGCTCTAGCTGAGCGGCTTGAATATGTCGGGGTCTTGGCCCTGGAGCTGTTTCTGGATCAGGGGTGCTTGCTTGGCAACGAGATGGCCCCCAGGGTTCATAACTCGGGTCACTGGAGTATTGAGGGGGCGCATTGTAGCCAGTTCGAAAATCACCTACGGGCGGTGCTGGGCCTGCCGCTGGGCGATACCGGCCAGTCCGGGCAGGCCTGCATGCTTAACTGGATCGGCTCGTTACCGGATATGGCCACTTTCCTGAGGGAAGCTGATGCGCATTGGCATGATTATGGCAAAAGCTCTCGGCCAGGCCGCAAGGTGGGTCATGCAACGATCTGCGCGTCTGACCCATCAAGTTTACGGGTACGTCTGCAGCGGATTGGCCGTACACTGGGTCGCGAGGCTCAGCTGGCGCCGGTGCTGACGGTTCTCGCGCAGACTGAAGCGTGCTGAGCCGGCACCCATTGTCGATCAGAATGCACAGTTCACTCGGGGTTTGCCGAAGATGATTTTGGCTCATCCCAGATGCAGAGCATCTACAGATGGGGATACCGCAGAGCGGTGTCACCAGGTTTAAGTGCCTCATCCGCAACCTACAGGGTGGATAGGTTGGGGTGAGCTTCGCGAACCCCAGGGTGACGGGGAACGCTCAACGCAGGTGGATGGAAGCCTGCCATCATTACCGCCCAACAAAAAAAGCCGCCTTATAGGCGGCTTTCCCCAACCCTTTCCAGGGTATTGTTCAGGCCAGGCGACTGGTTGCGAACTCCCAATTCAGCAGGTTCCAGAATGCGTCCAGGTATTTCGGGCGGGCATTGCGATAGTCGATATAATAGGCGTGCTCCCACACATCACAGGTCAGTAACGGGTGATCGGCACCCGTAATGGGGGTCGCGGCGTTGGAGGTACTGGCTATGGCCAGGCTCCCATCCGGGCGTTGCACTAGCCAGGCCCAGCCAGAACCAAATGTGCCGATCGCCGTCTTAGTAAACGTTTCGCGGAATCCGTCGATGGAGCCGAAAGCCTTGACCAGCGCATCGGCCAGTTTCCCATTTGGGTCACCACCACCTTGCGGTGAGAGCGAATTCCAGTAAAAGCTGTGGTTCCAGACCTGTGCAGCATTATTGAACAGCCCACCGCTGGCCTTGCGGATAATGTCTTCCAGTGCCATCGATTCAAACTCGGTGTCCTTGATCATGCTTTGGGTCTTGGTTACATAGGCCTGATGGTGTTTGCCATAATGGAAGTCCAGCGTTTCGGCTGAGATGTGTGGTTCGAGTGCACTGCGGTCGTAGGGAAGGGTAGGAAGTTCGATGGTCATTTGCTGGATTCCTTAACTTATCAGGGGATAAATAGTTACCCGATGTGGTTGGGTGGCATAAGCCGGCTGCTAGAATGAGCAGGTCGGCGCACTGCGCCTTTTCCCATTGTAGCGAGCCCATCATGAACGTGAATCAGCGTATTCAGTCGATCCTTGATTCGCATCCGGTTGTCCTCTTCATGAAAGGTACACCCCAGTTGCCGATGTGTGGATTTTCTAGCCGGGTCGTGGGGGCACTGCATGATGTGAGCGCCGAGTTTCATGCCGTCAATGTGCAAGAGGATCCAGAATTGCGGGCCGGTTTGCCGCGTTTCGCCAATTGCTCGACCTTTCCTCAGTTGTATGTTCAGGGTGAGCTGATTGGGGGGTGCGATATCGTGCTTGACCTGCATGCTTCGGGGGAACTGGCGCGCCTGGTGCGGGAAGCCCCCAAGGCGGATGCGTGACGAGCGGGCGGTGCGGGTCATATTGAAGGGTGTCCGTAAAGGTAGGTTTGGGCTGTGAGGATGGGGTGCCGCCGGTAGATACCATGCCGTGCACAGAACACCACACAAGTGCCGGGGGAAGCTCGAATGCAGGGTGATATCAATACGCTCTCAGCGGGGATACTACTGTTCCTGATCATGGACCCGTTGGGGAATATCCCACTGTTTTTGAGTTTACTCAAAAACGTCGAGCCACGGCGCCGGCGCTATGTGCTGATACGGGAAATGCTTATCGCCCTGGTGGTGTTGTTCGGTTTTCTGTTGGGGGGGCGCTACATTCTTGCTGTATTGCAGCTCAAGCAGGAGTCGGTCAGTATCGCCGGAGGTTTGGTACTGTTTCTTATCGGTGTGCGGATGATTTTTCCGTCTAAGGACGGTGTATTCGGCCCTTCAGGAGAAGGTGAGCCATTTATTGTGCCTCTGGCGATTCCCTCCGTGGCCGGACCCTCGACCATGGCGGCGTTGCTGCTGTTCGCCAACCAGCAGCCGCTACGTTTAGGGAGCTGGAGCCTGGCACTGTTTTTAGCCTGGCTGGCTACTGCAGCCATTCTGCTCTCCTCAACCTATCTGTACCGCTGGTTGGGCGAAAGTGTGCTGACGGCACTGGAACGTCTGATGGGAATGTTGCTGGTCGCGCTTTCTGTACAGATGTTTCTCAATGGGGTAGTCGAATATCTGCATAGTGCCGGGATCTGAGCACCTCGTTTTTCATGGAAACTTGGGGTGACCCGCTGGGTGTGGCTGACCGGGTGGAGGGGGTGGGTTCGTGGTGGCAGAGCGGGTCGTCGGGCCCCTCAAAATTAGCTTGAATGCCGGAGCTGGTTTGCTACCGCCAGGCTTACATAACCGTGCCAAAGTGGTTAAGAAAGTGTCATAAAGGCCTGTTAGGCTTTTGTTAGCTGGGTGGCTAAACCGCAGTGCGGCAGGGGTATACCTAAACAGTCTGGGGCCGCCTACTCAGTACAGAGTGTGGGTACCTTTTCTGGGTAAATTGAATCAAGCCAAGGGCAGGAAATTATGAGTAATCGGATTCGAATCAAAGCGTTGCCGTTTGCTGTCGCCGTGTTGTTGGCGGCCCCGCCGGTCTTTGCGCAGAACACGTCATCGGCTATCAACGGCCGGGTGTTGGGTCCCAAGGGTCAGCCCATTGTGGGGGCCACTGTGACCATTGTGCATGTACCCTCCGGGACGACGCGGGTTGTCGGTACCAATGCCAAGGGGATCTATAACGCACAGGGTCTGCGTGTGGGTGGTCCGTTTGACGTTTTGGTGAGCAAACACGGTTTCAAGGCTACTGAGAATGACCATGTGTACCTGAAGCTTGCCCAGACCAGCGAGGTTGATTTTACCTTGGGCGTGCAGGCCAAAGAGCTGGCCAATGTGGTGGTTATGGCCAATTCGCTGAGTAGTATTTTCCAGCCAGACAACAAGGGCTTATCAACCACCATTACTCGCTCGGCAATCAGTTCCCTGCCTGCGACAGGGCGCAGCTTGCAGGATTATGTGCGGCTTGACCCGTTGGTAAACATCACTAATCCGGCCCGTGGCGAGATTTCCGCATTGGGTCAGAACAGTCGCTACAACAACATCACCATTGATGCAGTGCCTACTAACGATCCGTTCGGTCTTGAAGCAGGTGGTATGCCCTCGCTCGGCCAGCCGATCTCGATCGACACGATCAGCGAGATCAATGTTTCAACCAATAACTACGATGTCACCAATGCCCGCAATACCGGTGCGCAGATCAATGCCGTGACCAAGAGTGGTACCAACGATTTTCATGGCAGTCTCTACGATGTCTATTTGCCCAAGGGCTGGGTTGGCGACGGCAAGGACAATCAGCCATTCACCGGGTTCAACAGAAAAACCACGGATGGTTTCACCCTCGGCGGGCCCATTGTCAAGAACAAGCTTTTCTTCTTCGTGGGTTATGAGAAGAGCAAGACTTCAGCGCCTGCTCCAAATATTGGCATTATCGGTTCCGGCATGGCCAATATCGTCAATATTACCCCGACCGAGTTGAGTCAGATCAGCAGCATTGCCCAAGGCTATGGGTTACCGACTGGCAGTGCCGTGGCCGGTGCCCTGAACACCGATGAAAAGCGGTATCTCGCCAAGATTGACTGGAATATCACTGACAATCACCGGCTGAGCTTCCGTTATGATCGGGTGACCAGCAATCTTGCTGTGTTTCCGGGCTTTAGTACCCGTTACAGCGGCTCGGTGGGTCTGCAAAGCAATAATTATTCACAGCTGCGTGACTTTAAGAACGTTGTCGTCAATCTGTATGATGACTGGAGCGAGAATTTCTCTACAGAAACCTCGGTTTCCTATGGCAAGTATTCACGCCTGCCCAAACTCAACGCTTCCGCCCCCTTGGTTACGGTACACACCAACGGCCGCTTTGATCCGGCGGTCATACTGGGCACCAATACCTACTATCAGGGCAATAGCCTGAGCACCAAAACCTGGACCGGGTTCTGGGCTGGCACCCTGTTCCTGGGCAATCACACCATCAAGTTCGGTGCTGATTTCACCCGTAACAGTTACCACAATTTGTTCCTGCCGTATTATTTTGGCGTTTATTCATTCAACACCATCGCTGACTTCCAGAGTGGCAACTACGCCTATTATCAATTGCGCCAACCCTCCAGTGGTCGGCTCTCGGGCGCCTCGGCGATCTGGTCGTACAACAACTACGGTTTATTCGCTCAGGATGATTGGCAGGTCAATGACCAGCTTTCCCTGCAGTATGGGCTGCGCTGGGACATCCCCAAGGTCGACCAGAAGCCACAACTGAACAGCGGGTTTCAGCAGGCCTTCGGGATGGCCAATAACCACACCATTGATGGCAACTCTGTACTGCAGCCACGGGTGTCGTTCAATTATAGTTTCAACACCAAGCGACCCATGCAATTGAAAGGGGGGGCTGGTCTGTTCATGGGCGCTACCCCGGGGGTGTGGCAGTCCAATCCGTTCACCAATAATGGTTTGACCGTGACCACCTACAAGGCCTATTCGCCCTCACAAGGCGGAGCCTTCTCAGCAGATCCTTACAACCAGCCGACTCCACCCACCAGCCCGCCTGCGCAGACGGTGGATCTGTTGAATAACAACTTCCGTCAGCCCACGGTATTCAAGGCGTCGCTGGGCTTTGATAGTGCTTTGCCGTGGTGGGGTATGGTGGCCAGCGCCAATGTGTCGTATCTGCAGGACAAGGATGCGATTTACTATCAGAATCTGAACCTGGGCACTCCCAGTGCCTACGGTCCGGATGGTCGGCCTATCTACTACCGTCTCAATAGCAATGGCAGTGTTTGTACCTCGCGCAGCTGCGAACTGGGCAATGCCAATCCAGCGTACGGCAGCATCATGTTGCTCAGTAATACCGCCCGGGGTAGTGCGACTTACTTCACTCTGGCATTGAGTCGGCCGGCAAATAATGGTTTCGCCTGGTCGGCATCGTGGACCCATGGCCGTTCCAGCAGCGTCAATAACGGTACCTCATCCATTGCCTATTCGAACTGGAAGTACAGTCCGAGTGTTAACCCGAATGCGGATATCGCCTACACAGCCAACTACAATGTTCGTGATCGTTTCAGTGCCTGGGTGTCCTGGTCGCATCGCTTTATTGGCGACTATCGCACCACGGTCGGTGCGTTCCTGAATGTGGCGAGCGGCAGTCCGTACAGCTGGATCTTCGGTAATGACGCCAACGGTGACGGCCGCAGCAACAACGACCTGGTCTATGTGCCGTCAGCGCCGGGTGCTGTTGAGTTCACCAGCAATACTTCAGCGCAGTTGCAACAGCAGTTCTTCAACTACATCAAGACCCAGGCGGGTTTACGCCAATATGCGGGTCGTGACGTACCGCGCAATTCCGCTCATTTGCCGTGGACGCATGAGCTGGATCTACGTCTGACTCAGGAGGTCCCGGGCTTGTTCAAGGGCAACAAGGGCGAGGTGGTGATTGACGTTTATAACTTCCTCAACATGCTTAACCACAACTGGGGTCAGTATCCTTCGGCAGGTTTCCCGGCAGCGCGCTCAATTGCTAATTTTGCCGGTATCGATACGGCCAACGGTAAGTATATCTATGACCTGAGCCGCTACACTGACAGCAATGGCAACTATGCTCCACAGTCGTACAGTACCCTCGATTCCCAAACCCGGCCACTTTCGCGTTGGTCGGTACAGGTGACTTTGCGCTATACATTCTGATCGAACAGGAGTTTTTTCAAGCCGGCGTCTTTCGAGGTGTCGGCGGGTTGTCGCCGGACCGGGGCGAGCGATGGACAAGCGTGTTCAGGAATAAATAGAGGCTGACCGGGTATCCGAGGCCTGGGTGGGTATCCTTGTTGATGGATGCTGCCGATTCTTGCCATGCCTGGCAGCACACGGGCTGTTTACCCGTTCTGGTCGACTATGTGCCCTCGCTGGCCATGGTCGTGGCATGGGATGTATGGAGGTAACTATGAAGGCGCGAATTCGATCCCGATCTGTGACCGGTTCACACACGACGGTCAACGCTCGCATCAGTCCTTCCGGGGGGCTGGATGTGCTTTCGCGTAACGAAGTGGCCCGTTTGCGAGACATGACCCAGTCGGGTCTGCATGGACTGTTGCGCAATTGCGCATTGGCCGTGCTGACCTCAGGCAACGTCATGGATGACCCCCGTTCGGTACAGGAATGCTACCCGGATTTCGATATCCAGGTCTTGCAACAGGATAGGGGTATCAAGATCGAGCTCAATAAGGCCCCCTCCCAGGCTTTTGTAGATGGCCAGATTATCCGTGGTATCAATGAGTTACTGGTGGCTGTGGTACGCGATCTGGTGTATGTGTCCAGTCAGTTGGAAAGTGGGCGTTTCGATTTGCATGACGGGGTCGGTATTACCCACGCGGTATTTGATATTCTGCGCAATGCCCGGGTACTGCAGGCGAACGTGGATCCCAACCTGGTGGTCTGCTGGGGTGGTCATTCAATCTCCCGGGCGGAATACGATTACACCAAGCGGGTGGGCTATCAGCTGGGTTTGCGAGGGCTGGATATCTGCACAGGTTGTGGACCGGGTGCCATGAAGGGGCCTATGAAAGGGGCGACGATCGCCCATGCCAAGCAGCGGCGCTTGCACAATCGTTACATCGGAATTACCGAGCCCGGCATCATAGCGGCCGAATCACCCAATCCGATCGTCAATCATCTGGTGGTCATGCCGGATATCGAAAAGCGCCTGGAAGCCTTTGTGCGGATCGCCCATGCGGTGATCGTTTTTCCGGGGGGGGTTGGAACGGCTGAGGAAATCCTGTTTCTGCTGGGCCTTTTGTTGCATCCGGAGAATCATGGATTACAGCTTCCCCTGATTCTTGCCGGTCCGGTTGAGTCCGCAGCTTATTTCGAGCAAATTGACCGTTTTCTACGTTTGGCTCTGGGCAATGAAATTGCCCGGTTTTATGAGATCATCATTGGTGATGTTGAGGCTGTCGCCCGGGCCGCTGCGAAGGGGGTTGAGAAGGTGCGTACCCAGCGTTTGGATAATAAGGATGCCTTCTTTTTTAACTGGGCCTTGAAGATCCCGTATGCTTTTCAGCAGCCGTTTCAGCCTAGCCACCAAACCATGGCGGAACTCCACATCCAGTTTGGACGCGCTCCGCATGAGCTGGCTGCAGATTTGCGTCGGGCTTTCTCGGGAATCGTGGCCGGCAATGTGAAGATGGAAGGGATGCTGGCGATTGAGAAACACGGTCCTTTCGAGATGAACGGGGCTCCCAAAATCATGCAGGCACTGGATGTTCTGCTTGGTGAGTTTGTCGCCCAGAACCGGATGAAACTGCCCTATGGTGATGCTTACCAACCCTGTTATCGCTTGGTGACCTGAAACCAAGGGTTTGACATTGACGGTGAGTCGGGTTGAGGAGGCCAGTACGGCACAGGCGCAGTCCCGTCCTTGCTCCAAACCAGGTTTACACCCTACAATTGCGCTTCTGTCTTGCTCAAGTGTGTTCAAGACTCTATCTTGCCTCACTGCACCGCCAGGAGGCTGTTACCCCAGTGGGTACATCCATAAGGAGACAATATGCGTCATTACGAGGTCGTATTTCTGGTCCATCCGGATCAGAGTGAGCTGGTTCCCGCCATGGTCGAGCGCTACAAGACCCTGGTCGAAGAAAGTGGCGGCAAAGTACATCGCCAGGAAGACTGGGGACGGCGCCAGCTGGCCTATTCGATCCAGGATTTGGCCAAGGCTCATTATGCGTTGCTGAACATCGAATGCAACCAGGCCACCATTGACGAGTTGAAGTCCACCTTCCGCTTTAACGATGCGGTGTTGCGGCATCTTATCGTACGTATGGATGAAGCGGTCACTGAGCCTTCTCCAATTCTCAAGGCCAAGGAAAAAGAGGACTCCAAATCACGTCGCCGCGATGAGGACTCCGAGACCCGTACTCGCCAGAGCAGCGAGTCTGATGAGGCTGCCGAAAAGCAGCCTGCAGACGAAAAAGATGATCCACCCGCAGAGGACACGCCTGTGGAAAATGCCGATGCCGGCGAGAACGACAACGCCGCACAGACCGCCTGAGGATTCCACCATGTCCAAGTTTTTCCGTCGCCGTAAATATTGCCGCTTCACCGCAGAAGGGGTGACCGATATTGACTACAAGGATCTTGCCACCTTGCGTCAGTACATCACTGAAACCGGTAAGATCGTTCCAAGTCGCGTTACCGGGACCAAGGTTCGCTATCAGCGGAAGCTGGCACTGGCAGTGAAGCGGGCGCGGTTTCTCGCCCTGCTGCCCTTTACCGATAACCACGACATCTGATTCGAGTTGCTGGTCAGCTACTGTGGGGGCCAGTACTTCACGTTCGGACAGCCATCAGGCTGCATCGATCGACGATGCTAACGATACGGGAGATTTTCCATGCAATTGATCCTTCTTGAAAAAGTCAAAAATCTCGGCAATCTTGGCGAGAAAGTTAATGTCAAACCTGGTTATGGTCGTAACTATCTAATCCCACAAGGAAAAGCCATCCCCGCCACGGTTGCAAATCTTGTTGATTTTGAAAAACGCCGGGTCGAGATTGAGGCGCGTGCGCAGGGCCATCTGGATGACGCCGCGTCGCGCAAGCAGGCACTTGATGGGCAAAGCGTCAGCATAGAAGTTCATGCCAGTCCCGAGGGCAAGCTGTTCGGATCAGTAGGCCCGCGGGATATTGCCGAGCTGTTCAGTGCCCGGGGCTTGGCCGTGGACAAAGCGGAAGTGGTGCTGGCCGAAGGTCCGTTGCGGATGGTGGGGGAGCATGAAATTACCATCGCTCTGCATACCGACGTGAACGCGCTTGTCAAGGTGCTGGTGCAGGCCGTTTAAATAGCACCACCACATCGTCACGACCACCCATCAGGGCGCTTTTGGCGCCCTGATGGGTGGTGATTGTCGCAGGTTTTGCGACTGCTATAGCTTATACATACTTATGCACAGGGTTTCCCCCGCCTCTGCACAAGGATTCCCCTTCCCCCGAGCCGTGACACTCGTCATTATGGATGCAATGGTCGGGGCTCATTGCGGGGTCTGACTCCCATTTGAGATGTCGGAGAGGCCAATCGAATGCCTGCATTGAACACGGATCGCATCAATTCGGCTACGGTCGATACTTTGCGTGTGCCGCCGCATTCTATCGAAGCCGAACAGGCGGTTCTCGGCGGCACCATGTTGGTGGCTGATGCTTGGGACAAAATTGCCGATCGTCTCACTGTCGACGATTTCTACCGTAAGGATCACCGACTGATTTTTCAGGCAATGAGCGAGCTGGTAGCCCGCAATCAACCTTGTGATGTACTAACCATCGGTGAGTGGTTTCAACATAATGGCAAGACCGACGAAATCGGTGGGGCTGCGTACCTGGTTGAGCTTGCTGAGAACACCCCGGGTGCGGCAAATATCCGTGCTTATGCGGATATTGTCCGTGAAAAGTCGATTCTGCGGCAGTTGATCGATGCCGGTATCGGCACGGCTGAGGATGCCTACCATCCCGATGGACGCCACTCGAGGGATCTGCTGGAAGCTGCCGAGCGGCGCGTCTTTGCCATTGCCGAGACGGGAGCTCGAGGGCGTAAGGGTTACACCAGCATGCCCGATACCGCTCGCGAGGTGCTGCGCCTTCTCCATGAGCGCTATGAAAACCGTGGCCAGCTCACCGGGTTATCCACCGGTTTTGTCGATCTGGATCGTTGGACCTCCGGTTTGCAAGGATCTGATCTGATTATCGTTGCAGCCCGACCCTCAATGGGCAAGACCGCTTTGGCCCTGAATATTGCCGAACATGCTGCGCTCAGCGAAAAGCGAAGCGTATTGTTTTTCTCCATGGAAATGTCTTCGACCCAGCTTGGCTTTCGACTGGTCTCGGCCATAGGCCGGATTGACCAGAGCCATCTGCGTAATGGTGATATTGCCGAGGAGGACTGGCCGCGAGTTACCCAAGCTATGGGTCTTCTCGGGCAGGCCAAAATCTTCATTGACGACACCGCAGCTTTGGCACCGAATGAAATACGCGCTCGGGCTCGGCGTATCCAGCGGGAACATGGCCTGGGTCTGATTGTCATCGACTATATGCAGCTGATGCAGGTTCCGGGTAACAAGGAAAACCGGGCCACCGAAATTTCTGAGATTTCTCGTGGTCTCAAGGCCTTGGCCAAGGAGCTGGATATTCCGGTGGTGGCCCTGTCGCAGCTCAATCGTTCCCTGGAGCAACGCACCGACAAGCGACCCATGATGGCCGACCTGCGTGAGTCCGGGGCCATTGAGCAGGATGCCGATGTGATTTTGTTCATTTACCGCGATGAGTATTACCACAAGGACTCCACCGATAAAGGATTGGCTGAGATCATCATCGGCAAGCAGCGTAATGGCCCCACCGGAACCCTTAAACTGGCCTTTCTGGGGCGCTATACCAAGTTTGAGAATCATGCGCCTGAACATTACGAGGGCAGCTTCGAGTGAGCCGGATGGCCGTTGCCAGGATCGACCTCAAAGCCCTGCGCTTCAATCTTGATCGTATACGTGAATTAGCCCCCGGGATGCGGGTGATGGCAGTCGTCAAGGCGGATGGCTATGGCCATGGTTTGGAACGAGTCGCCCGCGCTCTCGCTGCTGCGGATGCGTTCGGAGTTGCAGCGATTGCTGACGGTCTACGCTTGCGCGCAGCCGGTCATCACAACCGTATCGTAGTGCTCTCCGGGCCGGATAGCGCCGCTGACCTGAGTGAGATGCATCGTCTCAGGCTCGAGGCGGTGATCCACCATCCGCAGCAGTTGATCTGGCTTCAGGAGGATCGGGGTACCCCGCAGTTGCGGGTATGGTTGAAGATCGACACCGGTATGCACCGACTTGGATTTCCTCCTGAGCGGGCTCAGTCGGTGTACCGGCAGTTGCAAGCCATGTCGAGTGTGCATCCGGAGATTGTGGTATGTACGCATTTTGCCGCGTCAGATGAGTTCAACAATCCGCTTACCCGGCAGCAAATCGAAACCTTCACGCAAGTGACTGGGGGTTGGTCGGGTGAACAGTCGCTGGCCAACTCGGCGGCATTTCTTGGCTGGCCAGAGGCCCGTAAGGGATGGCTGCGAATTGGTGGCTTGCTGTACGGACTGACCGTGGCTGCAGGCCATACCGGTGAGGAGTATGGGTTTCGCCCGGCAATGCGTCTGCATACCCGGTTGCTTGCCGTGAATCAGATCGGCAAGGGTGAGCGTATCGGTTATGCAGCTAGCTGGGTTTGTCCCGAGAATATGCCGGTCGGGGTGGCAGCGATCGGCTACGGCGATGGTTACCCGCGGGCCGCACCCAGTGGCACGCCGGTAAGGGTTGCTGGTGTCGAGGTACCCCTGATCGGCCGGGTATCCATGGATTTGATTACCCTTGATCTGCGCGCCGTACCGGATGCCCGCATCGGTGACGAAGTGCTGCTGTGGGGCCCAGAGCTTCCCGTTGAGCGGATAGCCGAGCAAGTCGGTAGCATCGCCTACGAACTGACTTGTGGAGTCACCCGGAGGGTGTTGGCGGTTGAGAATGGGCGCTGAAGGTTGACGACTGGGTCGTGGGTGCAGTGTTTCTAAACACGTTATGAATCAAGATGGGTTCGGTAGCGAACTTTATATTCTGATACAGCACCAAGTGATGGATAGCCGATCTGTTGTATCGATGCCGATTGGTCCGCTTTTATCTCAAAGAGCCAACCTTGAAGAGCTCGTCGGTGGTCGGTGGCTTATCGATCAATTCCTGGGTGTAGGGTGGGTGGATCCCTACTATCTTGTCGCCTGACGGGTCGCAGCAAGCATCCAATCACAGCAATACGGAACGAGGAAACAACCGTGAATGAGAACATGGAACTCCGCTTGAGTAGTAAGACCGCGATCATTACCGGGGCGGCCAGTGGCATTGGCCGGGCCATTGCCGAAGCGTATGCCCAAGCCGGTGCTAGCGTGGCCATTGCCGATTTGAACGAAGCGGGGGCCGACGTAGTTGCCGAGGCGATCAATGCTGCAGGCGGTAAGGCCATGGGGGTGCCTATGGATGTGACCGACGAGACCTCGGTCAATACCGCTACGGATCGGGTGGTGGAGGCATTTGGGCCGATCGACATACTGGTTTCCAATGCCGGTATCCAGATCATCAATCCTATTGAGGCATATAACTTTTCCGACTGGAAAAAAATGTTGGCAATCCACATGGATGGAGCTTTTCTAACCACCAAGGCGGCCCTGAAAAGCATGTACGCAGAGCATCGCGGAGGAGTGGTGATCTACATGGGTTCAGTGCATTCACACGAGGCTTCGAAGCTGAAAAGTGCCTATGTTGCGGCCAAGCACGGATTGTTGGGGCTGGCCCGGGTTCTGGCTAAGGAGGGGGGACCGAAAGGGGTGCGCAGCCATGTAATCTGTCCGGGTTTCGTACGGACTCCGCTGGTAGAAAAACAGATCCCGGAACAGGCCCGAGAGCTTAAGATCAGTGAGCAGGAAGTCATTAGCAAGGTGATGCTCAAGGATACGGTTGATACCGAGTTCACCACGCTTGAGGATGTTGCTAACCTGGCTCTGTTTCTGGCCGCATTCCCCAGTGCCGCCTTGACCGGGCAGTCATTGGTAGTCAGCCACGGTTGGTACATGGGCTGAGTTGAATGCATGCCTGACTCTGTGCAGAGCGGCCTTTCATCATCGGCATTCTGTATCGGCACGAGCAAGTAGGCGTGCCATGAGACTCTCAACGCTGATGGTCGGTGCTTGCTAGACTTGGGCAATTGTTGTGGCCGGGGCCGCCTCTATCATGTCGAAACGTCAGATCGCCTATGTGTGTACCGATTGTGGTGCTGAACACAACAAATGGCAGGGCCAATGCGCTGCGTGTGGAGCTTGGAACACGTTGGCCGAGATTGTGCTGAAACCGGCCCGGGTGTCGGCGGGCAAACACCGCTCCGGCTACACCGGTACAGCAGCCAGTGCCGCAGGCATACATGCCCTGACCGAGATTGCCACCTATGAGAGTCCGCGCACCTTGACCGGCATTGCGGAACTGGATCGGGTCCTTGGTGGAGGTCTGGTACAGGGCTCGGTAGTGCTGGTGGGAGGCGATCCCGGCATTGGTAAGTCCACCCTGTTGTTACAGATGCTGGGCGCGCTGGGCGAACGCTTGCCCGGACTGTACGTTACCGGTGAGGAATCGCTGGCCCAGGTAGCGGCCCGGGGCCGCAGACTGGGGCTGACTATGGAGCCTTTGCAGGGGCTGGCTGAGACCTGTGTTGAGCGTATTCTTGAGCAGGCCATTCAGAGCAAACCGGACGCCTTGGTAGTGGATTCCATCCAGACCCTGTGGACGGAGCAGTTGACGGCTGCGCCCGGTTCGGTAAGCCAGGTTAGGGAGACGGCAGCGCAGCTTACCCGTTTTGCCAAAGAGAGTGGAACCTGTATTTTTCTGGTTGGCCACGTTACTAAAGAAGGGGGCATTGCGGGGCCCCGGGTGCTTGAGCACATGGTGGATGCCGTGTTGTATTTTGAAGGTGACAGCGGTAGCCGTTTCCGGGTTCTGCGAGCTTTCAAGAATCGCTTTGGTGCCGTCAATGAATTGGGTGTTTTCGCAATGGGTGATACCGGGCTGCGTGAAGTGCCTAACCCATCTGCGATTTTTCTATCCAGTCATACCGGGCCGACCTCGGGAAGCGCCATCATGGTAACTCGCGAAGGAACCCGGCCGTTGCTGGTCGAGGTGCAGGCACTGGTGGATGCTTCACCGCTAGCCAATCCCCGGCGGGTGTCATTGGGACTTGAGCAGAACCGTTTGGCGATGTTGTTGGCAGTATTGCACCGACATGGGGGGGTGGGGGTCTATGACCAGGACGTGTTCATCAATGTTGTTGGAGGTATTCGGGTGCAGGAGACGGCAGCCGATTTGCCCGTACTGCTGGCGGTCGTGTCGTCCTTGCGCGACCGTCCCCTGAAAGATAAAACGATCGCCTTCGGTGAGGTAGGTTTGTCAGGTGAGATCCGTCCCGTACCGAATGGTGAAGAGCGGCTCAAGGAAGCGGCCAGCCATGGATTTGTTCGCGCTATTGTGCCGCGTGGTAATGCTCCGAAAAAGGCTCACTTTGGATCTCTCCAAGTGCTGGCCGTTGATCGGCTGGCGGATGCCCTGCAGGTAGCACTCTGAGTCACGGCAAGTCACCCACGAACGCTGTGTCATCCCAGCATGCTGAGTTCGCGATTAAGTAGATCCGGGTGGCTGCTATGCAGCTCAATCAGGCGTTTGAGGCGGCTGAAACTATCCAGGTCGATATGATTCCAGGAAAAAGCTAGATATTGATCGTCGAAGCGGGTCAGGGTGGCCCCCATGCTGACTACGATGCTGTCATGTACGCGCAGATCTATTCGATAGCAGGCCTGGGTGTCGGCCTGGCAATCCTGGGGATGCGATACCAGTACGCCTTTCAGCGATATATCCAAGAGCTGACTGGGCCATGATTGCTGTTGCGTATAAATACGCACAGACCCTGCCAGTATTATGCGCTGAAACCGTCGACGTTCAGATTTCGGAGCAGATGTGTCCATAGGCGTTCCAGCGTCCTGTGCTGCAGCAGATTCTGCGCGAGTCTGCTCCGGTAGGCAAGCCCCTTTAGTATGAATTGTGTCCCGGTCTCGTTGGGTTAACCGTTACCAGGTGCGATGTAATAGTAGTTCCAGAACAAACTTGGACCCAAAAAAGGCCAGTACCAGCACTCCCATACCCGCCAAGGTTAGCCCGATAGCCCGCCGCCCCCGCCAGCCATAACGCCATCGTCCGAGCAGCAAGGCCCCGAAAACCAGCCACGACAGAATCGATAGTACCGTTTTATGAACCAGGTGTTGAGTGAATAGATTCTGGACAAACAGAGCCCCAGTCAGCAGAGTGAGGCTGAGCAAGATAAAACCAGTCCCGATCAACTTGAACATCAGCGATTCGGTAAGGGTCAGTGGTGGCAGTGCTTGCAAAATCCTCGACCATCTACGGTTGCGCAGGGCGTATTCCTGGAAAGCCAGGAACAGGGCGAGTAACGCGGCGATCGAGAGCAGGGCATAGCTGAGTAACGCCAGTGTCACATGCAGCTTGATCTGCCAATCCATCGGCGTGGGTATTGTGGGTGGGGCTAGAAATACGTCGACAGCCAGCAGGATGGCGGCCAGGGGGAACACGATTACGCCGAGTGCGGCAACCGGCTTACGCCCATGTACGAGCAGGGTTAAGGCGGCCATGACCGCAGCAATTAGCGATAGTGAGGCGAAGAAATGTAGGTCCAGTGCCCCCCGGTGGGCGAGAAAAATCTCCCCCAGGTGGGCCACCACAGCCAGTCCTGCAAGGACCAGTGCTGCCAGGGGTACGGTTGTGCGCTGAGCCAATAAGGAGCGCATCATCCAGCCGCTGGCCAGTAGGTACGCAACGATCGCGGATAGGGGAAGAATGAAAGGCATCCCGCAAAGTGTGGCATAGCTGTCGTGGTGTGCAAGTGATAGCTGGGACCATCCGGTTGGACGACTACCTGGTGACCACTTTGGCGATGCCGGCTGGAATCGGGTAGCTGCTTCGGACGGGGTGGGTTTTAACTAAGGTGCGGTCTTGGCTATGAGGGTGATTTATACTCAATCACTGGTGTCGAGGATCAGCTCATCATGTTCGAGTCTCTTAGTCAGCGCTTGGGTACGACCCTGGATCGTCTACGCGGTCGCGGACGTCTTACCGAGGAGAACATTCGCAGCAGTTTGCGCGAAGTACGCATCGCCCTGCTTGAAGCGGATGTGTCCCTGCCGGTCGTGCAAGCCCTGATCGAGCGGGTCAAGGTACGCGCGGTGGGCCAGGAGGTTCTCAAGAGCCTGACTCCGGGCCAGGCCTTGATTAAGGTCGTACGCGATGAGCTGACGGTACTGATGGGGGTGGTCAATACCGACCTTGATCTCTCCGCCCGTCCACCCGCGGTGGTGCTTATGGCGGGCCTGCAAGGTGCGGGTAAGACCACCACGGTGGCCAAGCTGGCCTACCTACTCAAGGAACGCCACAAGAAGAAAGTTGTTGTCGTCAGTTGCGATGTGTACCGCCCGGCTGCAATCGAGCAGCTGCGTACACTGGCCGAACAGGTCGGAGTGCACTTTCATCCATCTTCTGCGAGCCACAAACCGGTCGATATTGCCCGCGAGGCACTGCAGGCGGCACGTCGTGAGGTGGCCGACGTATTGATCGTGGATACGGCCGGTCGCCTGCATGTGGATGCCGCCATGATGGACGAGATCAAGATTCTGCACGGTGTACTTGAGCCGGTCGAAACCTTGTTTGTAGTCGATGCGATGACCGGTCAGGACGCTGCGAATACCGCCAAGGCTTTTGCTGAGGTGTTGCCGCTTACCGGGGTGATACTGACCAAGGTTGATGGTGATGCACGGGGCGGGGCGGCACTGTCGGTACGCTACGTGACCGGTCAACCGATTAAGTTCCTGGGTGCAGGAGAGAAAATCGATGCGCTGGAACCGTTTCATCCCGATCGTGTTGCCCAGCGAATTCTCGGTATGGGCGACGTGCTTAGCCTGGTCGAGGAAGTCGAGCGGAAAGTTGACAAGGACAAGGCCCGGCAACTGGCGATCAAGGTTGCCAAGGGCAAGCGTTTCGACCTCAACGATATGAAAGACCAGTTAGAGCAGATGCTCAACATGGGGGGCTTGGCTGGGTTGATGGACAAGCTACCCGGGGTCTCGTCACTGTCGGAGAAGGTGAAATCGAAAGTTAATGATAAGGAAGTAAACCGAATGATTGCGATCATCAATTCGATGACTCGCAAGGAGCGTCGCCATCCCGCCTTACTCAATGGCTCCCGCAAGGTACGGATCGCCCATGGTTCGGGCACCCAACCGGCTGAAGTCAATCGCTTACTCAAGCAGTATCAACAGATGCAGAAGATGATGTCCAAGCTGGCCCGTGGCGGGGGTAAGGGTATGATGCGGCAGTTACAAGGCTCCATGCAGCGGGGGGGCAAAGGTCTTTCTGGCATACGGTAACTATTCGTGCGGTATGACCGGCGTGAGTACTCGGCTGGGTACTGCGCAGTCTCTCCGCCGTGCTGTTAGTGACCTTCGGATTTTATTCCATGTACTCGATAACACTGACATGACATCAGCGCCGGTACGGCCGGGCTTACTTAATAGAACGGTACGTTGATCGATATGCCGATGGTGCGTGGCGTCAACTGCTGCACCAGCATCGGCCCGCGCACGACACCGAAGAAATTGATTGCCTGGGTGTTGAGCGTACCGATTGCCACGCGGTGGTTGAAAGCATTCCGTAGGTAGAGATCAATATGAGGACCGCCAGATAAGGTCATCCCGGCGTCCAGAATGAGCACCCCAAAACCCGGCAGGTTGTAGTTTGGGTCAGTTGGGTCGTTATCGAAGCCAGCGTCGCGTTTGCTTGACAAGCGCAGATTGGCACCGACGTAGGCCGTGTTACCCACTAATCTGAAGTTATACTTTTCCGTAATAGTGGCCGTCCATTTCGCCGAGTACGGCAGTGGCGCTCCCGCGGTGACGCTGATCAGAGGATTGTTCTGTAACGTGCGTGCATCGGTATACGCCGCTGCACCGGTAACCAGCCAGGGACCGTTCTTGTAGGCGGTCTGCAGTTCGAGACCATTGATCCGCGCAGCACCAGCATTTTGGATGATGGTATTGCCGTTGCTGAACGTATACAGCTGCATGTTATGCCATTCGATGTCGTAAGTATCAATGCCGACGCTTAGATGGCCGTGCCTATATTGGCCCTTGTAGCCAAGCGTATAACTCTGCAAGGTATCGGGACCAAAGGTGTTCTTCGCGTTTAAATTTGGAAACAGCGGACTGAGTACCGGGGCCTGCAAGCCACCTGGGCGGTATCCCGTTGATGCGCGCATGTAATAGCTATGGGTTTTGTCGGGTCGGTAACTGAAGGTGAGCATCTCGGAAAAGTCATGACTAATCAGATCTCCGCGGAAGCTACTCGGCGGCCCTCCCAGCAATGGCCCATACTGAAATTTTGACAGGTGTTGTGAGTTGCCACTGGCGCGCATTCCGGCCGTCAGAGCCCATATGGGGGTGAAATGCCAAGTGACATCACCATAGCCGGCGTATTCTTCGAAATCGGAGGTTACGCGCTGTGCGAGCATGGTAGTCAGTCCCGGTGGTGGCTGGATCGCACCGAGTAGAGCAAAGTGCTCCCACACGTTCTCACGGTTGAACCACACTCCCGCCAGCCAGTCGAGATGATCACTCTTGCGCGAGGTCATCCGGATCTCCTGTGAGGCCTTGTGCAGGGCATACTCGGAATCGACGTAGAGCGAGCTGTGTTGGCTGAAAATGCCCAATGCGGGGCCTTTGAAGTTGAGCAGAGCCAGCAACGCATCGGGGTAATCTTGCACGCTTTGGTTGATGAAGTTCTGGTAGGAACTGATCCAATTCAGCTTAGCCCAGCCCAAATCATACTTGGCGCGGAAGGCATACAGTTGCATGCTCTGTGTGAACGGCTCCCGATGGTTAAGCCGTCGGTTATACGGCCCCCCGGATAGCGGCTGACCCTGGAGATTGTAATCCGCCATTGACAGTCCGGCGGCAGAGATCCGCTGTGCCATTGCGCTGAGATTGAAGCTGAACCGGTCGGTAGGGTCGAATCGCAACTGCACACGCGCGCCCTGGGTATGATTGCGGTCGGCACCGTTGGCTGGGGTTTCCCCCACTGCACGATAAACACCGGCACTGTGCTGATCCATTACCGACACGCGCATTGCCACCGTATTTTTTACCAACGGCAGGTTAAGTATCGCGTGTGCGCTGTAGTTCAAGCCGGCACGCTGCGTGTATGAAATGCTAGTACCCGCGCTACCGGACAAGCCTTTGGTATCGGGTTGGTTAGTGACGTACTTGATCAAGCCCCCCAGTGAACTGACCCCGTACAACGTACCCTGTGGTCCGAAGAGGAATTCGATATGGTTCAGATCCAGCAGCACCGGGTCGAATACGAATGTTGCCGATGCGGCATAGGACGTACTGCCGCCCACCGGCACGCCGTTGATGTACATCGCCACGGTCGGACTGCTCTGGTTGCCGGTGGATACGCCGCGCATGATCAGTAGACCCTGTCCGGGACCGCCCTGACTGGCGAAGAATACGCCTGGCTGGTACGAAACGTAGTCATTAAGAGTTCGGGCCCCCGTCTCACGCAGCTCGATAGCCGATACCGTAGTCACATGCATCGGCACCTTGAGCAATGCTTGAGGTCGAAGGTTAGCCGTGACGATCACTTCGCCTAGTGCCACGACCTTTTTCGTATTCGCAGTCTTGCTGTCCTGAGATGCTGTTGGTAATGCTGCAGTGGGGTTCGATTCCGGCACTGATTGCGCAAAGACCAGTACCGGGATGCAGAGCAGTAGCCATCCGATCAGCGGACACATGGGCATACCGCCACGGTGAGTCTTACTGTCGGAACCACTAAAGAACCTATGCGAATAAGCGTGCATAGCTCTGCTCCTTGTATGAAGCGAAATCCTTCGGTTCGGTGGGTAAAAACCGATACCTTTCTCCGGATCCCTCCGGATACAGCATGCAAATATTAAAGTGCTGCAGCTTTCAGAACAGCTCAATTTTCTAACCACGTCCTGTGACGTCACATATAAAACGGAAACGGGTCAAATCAAGACTTGTGGTTGTTGCAGATGCATCCGGTTACCTGAAAATGGGTGCATAGCAGAACCATATAGGCTCTAGAGGGACCGGTTATCTTCTTCAGATACCACCCGCTGGCTCTTATCGGCCTTACCCAACCCAAAGACACAGCTCTGAGTCATAACCGCATACGCTACTTTGTGGCTGCGAGTCACAAAATCAAGCAGTCGGGAGCTGGGGAGAAAAGTACGTGCCGGCTCCAGTGTCCACAATCCTTGGATATTGAGCATGATAGCCAGCCTCCGATGATCTCACTTCCCGACCGTCCATCTGTCTGCTATCGACAGGTCTTCAGGCTCATCTCCCTTTAGAATCAGGCTTCCCCTGCAGGCTTGTGGGTCATTGGATAAGGCTGAGCCTTGACAGCCGGCGTTCTGGCATTGATCATGCGCAGCTCAGTGCCCGAATAGCTCAGCTGGTTAGAGCATCTGACTGTTAATCAGAGGGTCGTAGGTTCGAGTCCTACTTCGGGCGCCATCTATGGGATTTACCCCATTCAATCAAGTCCATAAAACCTACTGAATCCTGCGTTGTTGTAGGTTTTTTGTGCACAGGCATCCGATGACGCCCATTTGCCTCTTACCGCTGGTATGAGTGTGGGTGCCGCAGGAGCGGCACGGGAGGTATGACATCACATACCCGGGCCATGGGTGGGGTTAGCAGCGCCGTAGCCGGAATATAACGAAGTGGCATCCAGGGACGAATGATTGTGCCGCCTGTCTACCCCGAATGATGTTCTCGATTCACCCGGGTGAGGTTTGCTCAGGTACGCAATATGCGGGGAATATCCATGCGTTTACGGCGTTCCCAGAGGGATTTACGACTGATCCCGAGCCGGCGTGCCAGCTCTGCTTCGGTGAATTGCCCCTGATGACGAAGTATAAAATCACGAAAATAATCGTCGAGGCTGAGGCTGAGGCTGCTGTGCTGCTTGCTGCTGGGCAATATCGGAATGATCTGTGCGGCGGTCAAGGTATCTTGATCACAAAGAATGGCTCCGCGTTCAAGACAATTGGCCAGTTCACGGATGTTGCCCGGCCAGTCGTAAGTGCGCAGTGTATGTCGCGCATCACTGTCAAGACGTAGGTGACTGCGTCTGAGACGAGCTCCAATTTGCTTCAGCAGGTAATCGGCGAGTAGGTCGATATCATCGCCACGCTCGCGTAGCGGAGGTAGACATATATCCATAACATTGATTCGATAGAACAGATCCTCACGGAAGTCTCCGGTTTGCATCGATGCGGACAAGTCACGATGGGTGGCAGCAATGACCCGGATGTCTACTGGGCGTGGTTTTGTGGAACCTACTGGACGAATCTCACCATCTTGCAGCGCGCGCAGTAATCGTACCTGGGTGGATGGTGCCAGATCGCCCACTTCATCCAGAAATAAGGTTCCTCCATTGGCAGCTTCAAACAAACCAGACTTGCGTGCTACGGCCCCGGTAAACGCACCGCGTTCGTGGCCAAACAGTTCGTCTTCAATCAGATTCTCTGGAATGGCAGCAGAATTTACTGCGACAAACGGGCCGTGATTACGTTTGCCGAGGCCATGCAAAGCGCGCGCTACCAATTCTTTGCCGGTACCGGATTCACCCAGAATCAATACCGGCACATCGGTAGCAGCAATGCGATGGATACGGTCGGCAACTTTTAGCATGGCTGGGCATTGGCCGATAATGCCATTGACAGGAAAATTACGATGTAGGTCGTTTTTCAGTGCGGTATTTTGGCGGCGTTGTAACGACTGCTCGAGTATTCGACTCACGGTTAACAGTAATTCGGTGTACTCGAAGGGTTTGGCGATGTAATCGGCAGCTCCTCGCTTCATGCACTCGATGGCTGATGCAATACTGGCGAAGCTGGTCATGATCAGCACCGGTACGTCATTGGCGGCATCGATCAGATCGGTTCCGGCGGCTCCCGGTAGGCGAAGATCAGAGATGACTAGATCAAAGCAGCTCAGATCCAGCTCTTTGGCTTCCTCGACGCTGGCAGCTTCCGAAACGTCATACCCTTCGCGTTTCAGACGACGGGCCAATTGGACCCGGATCACCTCTTCATCCTCGGCGACAAGTATGTGACTCATGAAAGTTGTAACTCCGATAAAATAGGTTGAGGCAAATCCACAACGACCCGGGTGCCGTGGCCGGGTTGACTGTGCAGCTGGATCTCACCCCCGTGATCACGAACGATGCCGAAGACCAGAGGGAGACCGAGACCGGTACCACGTCCAGGCGCCTTGGTAGTAAAGAACGGTTCAAATACCCGTTCGCGTAGCGATTCAGGAATACCCCCACCCTGATCGGTCACCGATATTGTTACCCTCTTCGCATGGGCCTGCCCACTGACGGTGATAGATGCACCTTCAGGAGACGCGTCGACGGCATTGACCAGAAGATTGAGCAGTGCTTGCAGTAATCGGTCCCGGTCAGCACAGATAACCAGTGATACCGACACATCGATGATAAATTTCAATTTTCGTGCATCTCCGGCAAATTGTGCCAGTCGTACAGCCTGATTCACGCATTCGATCAGCCTGAAGTTTGAGGTGGATAAGGTCGGAGAACTTCCAGTGTGGCTGAAAGTCAGAAGTGAGCGGACAATTTCCTGGATGCGATGGCTCTGTTGTAGAATTTCGTCAGTAGCGAGTCGTACTTCCGGGTCACTGTTTTCCAACCTGAGATTTTGTGCAAGGCTGCTGATGCCGGTAAGGGGATTGCCGATCTCGTGAGCGACCCCTGCTGCAAAAGTACCGATTGATGCCAGACGTTCGGTGTGGGCCAACTCTACTTCCAGCAAACGCTGCTCGGTAAGGTCTTCCAGAAGTACCACGATGCCCGGCTCGTCGTGTTTAATACCCACCGATTCCTTATGCAGGTTCAGGCAGCGCGTGCCATTGTCAAGCACCACCTCCATCTTGTATAGGTGCGTTTTAACCGCGGATACAAAATTAACCAATAGCTCTGCCCAGGGTTGTGGTAGTTGCTCGATCGGCAGGCCCAGAACACTACCTTCGTCAAGATCGGATAGCTCGGCCAAGCTGTCATTCCACAAGCGTACGATACCCTGGTGATCGATTGAGCAGGCGCCTACCGGAAGATTACGTAGAACCTGTCGGTGCAGGCGACGTAGGTGGTCCAGTTCGGCGGCCAGGCCAGTGAGCCATTTATCGCCATGTTCCAGTTGGTCTTCGATGAGTAGGCCGGTATGAGTGCCCGGCACATCGTGCCATAGTAAGTGACGAGCTTGCCGTGGCCCCACCAGCCCGGACAGATTACGCTCCAGTCTTGCCTCCAGCCGTAAGAGTGGATGGGGCCGCCACTCGTCGCTGCTTAGTCCGCAATCTTGCAGCGCCCGGGCGAGTTCGCGTTGGGCATTGGGTTGCCCCAGTTTCTCTGTAAGACGTTGCTGCAATTCTATGGGCGTAGCGGTGCGTGAGCGTTCGCGTAACAATACGGTGCTTTCACGAATTGCTTGATCGGCGGTGATCTCTTTTACTTGGGGCCGGCTCAGCAATGAGCCGAGTACTAGCAGGCCACCGTTACTCAGCAACGACCAGAACACTACGAAGGACCAGCGGGCGGTCCCGGCGGGTACCATGGCGCCCAATAGCGAATGTTGAAATCCCAGCAGTGGCAAGATCAAGGTAAAAAACCAGATTGCCATACCGCCACAGAGTCCGGCATTGAAGCCGATGCGGGTTGCCCCTGGCCAAAGTAGCATGGCTGCGATCCCAGGCAGAAACTGGATGACTGCAACAAAGGAGATTAGGCCCATTTCGGCCAGCCCCTGACTTTGCCGGATCAGCAGATATGACCCATAACCCGTGGCGATAATTGCTACCAGCAGCAGGCGTCGCCATAAGCGCAGACGCTGATAGAGGTCGCCCACGTGGCCATGTGAAAAGCGTAGCCAAAGCGGGACGACAATGTGGTTCAGGCACATCCCGGCGAGGGCCAGACTTTCTACGATCAACATGGCGCTGGCTGCTGAAACCCCGCCTACGAAGGCCAGCAAGGTCAACCAGATGCCATGTTGACGCGCCAGCTCAAGGATGTAGTAATCAGGGGGGACGCCAAGATGACTGGACATGCCGGCCCAGAGGATGATCGGAATAGGCAGATTGAGCAGCAGCAAGAACAGCGGAAACAACCACGATGCGGTGCGCAGTCCATTGGGACTCTGGTTTTCCGTAAACATCATGTGGAACTGGCGTGGGAGCAGAAAAGCAGCTGAAAATGTCAGTAGTAGCAGCGTTGTCCAGGCGTTACCGCCCACCGAGTGATACATGTCTTTCAATATCGCCGGGTTTGCCTGCAACCAGTTTTGCAGTCCATTGAAGCCGCCGAAGACACCAAACAGTGCGAAGCCGCCAACAACGAGAAGCGCAAACAGTTTGACCAGCGACTCAAAAGCAATGGCGACCACCAGACCCTCATGTTTGTCACGTGGCTGTGCATTGCGGGCGCCGAACATGACTGCAAATACGATCGCCATGATGCAGAACAGTGCGGCCAGTACCGGTGAGGCTTGTGGAGCTGTGCTTCGGGTCAGCACTTCTAGGGAGAAGGTGACCGCCCGGATTTGTAGAGAAAGGTAGGGCAGTACGCCCAGCAGCATGAACAGGGTGACCAGGAACCCCGTCAAGCGGCCGGGGAAACGGAACTCGAACAGGTCGGCGAGGGATTGCAGCTGAAATTCCTGTACCAAGCGCAGTATTGGTGCCAGCAGTGCCGGCCACAGCATCAAGGTGAGTGTCACCCCCAGATAGATGGTGAGGAACAGGTAGCCTTGGGTAGCGGCAAACCCGATGCTCCCGTAATAAGTCCAGGTGGTGGCATAGACACCAAGTGAGAGGGCATAAGTGGCCGGATGTCGCGATAATGCGGCAGGAAGCCAGCCTTCCTCGGCAGCATAGGCAACTAGCAAGAGGACTGCCAGATAGGACAGTGCCACAAGAAACAGTTGCCAAAGTTCAAGGGTCATGTCAGGGGTGCTTACCTGGCCCGTTCCTTCTCTGTCGTAGTCGTGCCAACGCCCAGGCAGCAACGATCAATGAGAGCCATAGCAGATAGTGGGCCAGCCAGCTTCGTGTGGGTTGGGCCCAGAGGGCGGCAACCGGAGAGGCAATCAGGATCCAGGCTGCTGCTGATAGTGCCAGTTCCCGGGTTTTGGAAGAACGGACGACGTGCCAGCGATTCAAGAGTGTACCCTCCCGCACACAATATGTTACCTAACGTAACACGATCCTACCGAAGGTAACACAAGGGTGGTTGAAAAAATCCAGGCACCATACCCAGACAGTTGAATTCATTAGATATATGTAAAAATTTAAGTTGTGTTCAGTGTGGCACAAGACTTGCTCGATAAGGGATGGAACGCTATGGCTATCCGCTGCCTGGCTAGGTAGTCGGGGGTCTGGTGTTTCCGGAGGGACTCTTATTGCCATCGGAAGGAGCGCAATTCAAGACATTTTATGTGAGTTTCAACTTTAACTCTGGGAGGGGTTTAACCATGACAGATAATGCCGCACCCGTAGCCAATCCTGCAGCACTCGGTCTGATTGGATTTGGTATGACAACGGTGATTCTCAGTTTGATCAATACTGGAGTACTTTCCTCCGGTGGTCTGAATGTCGTAATTCCACTAGCTATTGCATTTGGGGGTAGTATTCAGATTCTGGCAGGAATGCTTGAATATAAAAATGGTAATACCTTTGGGATGGTAGCATTCTTAAGTTATGGTGCATTCTGGTGGTGGTTTGCTTTGCTTTTTATCCTGTCCAATACAGGCGCAACCAATCTAAAGGATGCAGGGAGTACTATTGCGGTAACACTGCTGGCATGGGGTGTATTCACCTTGTACATGTGGGTGAGCACATTCCGTATCAATCGTGCTCTTCAATATGTGTTTCTTACTTTGTGGATAACGTTTTTCTTGTTAGGATTTGGTGATCTGTTTGGTATCACTATTCTGAGTCACTTGGGAGGCTGGTTCGGTTTGCTGTGTGGACTCCTTGCTTGCTACACGAGTTTCGCCATAGTAACCAATGAAACCGCTGGTAAGACAGTTATTCCGGTAGGTCCCTACCTGTCTACATGAAGTAACACTGAAAAAGGCCATTACCTTTCATTCTTCTGTTTAATTGTTGACACGGGTCTACATCATACGTGTAGACCCGTGGACGACGCATTTTACAGTGGTACCTTATGGCGTGGAGAATAACGATGAGTAAAGAAAAAGTTCCAGGGAGTGAGACTATTGCTGTTCATTGGCGTGAGGAGCCATTGATTAGACCGCAGCCCGAATTTGTCGGTCAGTCGAACGTCAGTGATCCATCAATCTTTGAACGCTTCAGCGAAGATAATTTCCCCGAGTGCTTCGATGAATATGCTCAGATGCTGACATGGTATAAATCATGGCATCAGACCTTGGATAGCAGCAATCCACCTTTTTATCGCTGGTTTGTTGGTGGTGAGATCAATGCCAGCTTCAATTGCATTGATCGGCATCTACCGAAACGGGCAGGCCAGGTAGCTTTTCATTTTGTACCTGAGCCAGAAGATGCACCACTCGTTAGTATTACCTATCAGCAGCTTTACTGGCGGGTTAATGAAATGGCTGCGATGCTACGTGAAGAGTTTGGTTTGCAACGTGGTGATGGCGTTACCCTTCATTTACCCATGACCCTGGAGCTGCCCATTACCATGCTGGCCTGCGCCAGGCTGGGCGTTATTCATACGGTAGTGTTCAGTGGATTTAGTGGTCGGGCTTGTGGTGATCGAATTGTCGATTCACAAAGCCGCCTTTTGATAACCATGGATAGCTATTATCGTGGTGGCAAGCTCCTTGATCACAAGATCAAGGCTGATGAAGCCGTAGATCATGCCGCAGAGGGGGGCCATACCCCGGAGAAAGTGCTGGTTTTCCGACGCGAGCCCGGCAAATATGCCAGTGACACCCCCATGCACGACGGTCGCGACGTCTTTGTCGATGAAATATTGCCCCGGTTTAAATCCCGCGAAATTGAACCCGAGCACATGTTGGCCGAGGATACCCTGTTTTTGATGTACACCTCGGGAAGTACCGGCAAGCCCAAGGGTTCGCAGCATTCGACGGGGGGCTATCTTGCTTACGCCGCGGGCACCTCTAAATATGTGCTCGATATTCACCCTGATGATGTCTATTGGTGCATGGCTGATATCGGCTGGATTACCGGACACAGTTACATCGTTTACGGTCCCCTGGTACTTGGTACCACCTCGGTGCTGTTTGAAGGCGCCCCCAATATTCCGGACACCGGACGACCGTGGCGGGTATCCGAGCAGCTCGGGGTAAATATTCTGCATACGTCGCCTACCGCAGTGCGGGCCTTGCGCAAGGCCGGTACCGAAGTGCCCGCGCAATACAAGTACCACTTCAAATCCATGACCACTGTTGGTGAGCCCATTGAACCGGAGGCTTGGCGCTGGTATTACGAGGCCGTAGGCAAGGGTAAGGCGGTCATCACCGATACCTGGTGGCAGACTGAAACCGGAGGTCATCTACTCTCAACCCTACCGGCCATCCATGATATGAAACCAGGCAGTGCCGGCCCGGCGTTACCTGGAATCTATGCGTCAATACTTGACGACCAAGGCAAGGATATTAAACCCGGTACATCGGTTGCCGGCAGCCTGTGTATCCGTAACCCCTGGCCGGGCAGGATGCTGACGATCTGGAGAGATGATCAGCGCTTTATCGATACGTATTACAAGCGTTTCTGCACTAACGCAGAGAGTAGCGACTGGCGTGACTGGCCTTACTTCGCCGGTGATGGCGCGGTACAGAGCGCGGATGGTTACTACAGGATCTTGGGCCGACTGGATGATGTGATCAATGTTGCCGGGCATCGGCTGGGCACCAAGGAGCTTGAATCATCTTGTTTGACCGTTGATGTGGTTGTCGAGGCAGCCGTTGTGGCCGTGCCGGATGAAATCAAGGGAGTTGTTCCCGAGGTATTCGTTTCGCTGCGCACCAATATCGAGGCCAGTGAGGAAATTGAGCAACGGATCAAGCAAGCCATTCTGGATGACATCGGGCCGATCGCTAAACCGCGCAATGTGTGGATCGTACCGGACATGCCGAAAACTCGTTCGGGGAAGATTATGCGCCGGGTTCTGGCGTCGTTGTCGGCGAAGAAGGATCCGGGGGATGTAAGTACTCTCGCCAATCCGGAGATCGTGGAAATCATCCGCGTATTGGTTCAGAAATGATAAACCGTATTTTACTGGAGGGGTTGTATATGAAATTCAAGAAATCGAATAGTCTGTTGGGAACCATTTCTGTACTGGCTCTGGCAAGTATGCCGTTCGCGGCACTTGCTGCTACCCCTGTTACCCAGGGCGTTCAACCGGTAAAGAAAGCACTTGCTGTGAGTACGGCAAATTTAGCAAATATGGT
>QILI01000169.1 GCA_003233305.1 Mizugakiibacter sp. | reverse complement strand
GAAGAGCGAAAGTACTTGACATTTTTCCTAGTGTATTGTTGTATTGATACACATGGATGCTGCACTACTCACTATTGCCCCGGCGGCGCCCGAGCCCATCTACCGGCAGATCGTCGAACAACTGCGACGGATGATCGTCAGTGGCCAGCTCAAGCCAGGTGAGCGTCTGCCCTCAGTACGTGACGTCGCCGGTCAACACGCCATCAACCCGATGACGGTATCTCGCGCTTACAGCCTGTTGGAAGGCGAAAGTCTACTGGTACGGCAGCGTGGTACCGGTATGACGGTGGCCGCAACCCGTAGCACCCATTCAGCCCATGAACGGATGCAACTGCTTGAACCGCGACTGCACGATCTGGCCCGTGCCATACGGGAACTGGAATTATCCACCCCTCACGTGCTCGACCGTTTAAATCAACTTTTGGAGGATCAAGATGAACGCCATGCTTAAGGAAGTAGCCACCACCGGAGCACCCCTGCAAACCCAGGGCATCAGTAAAACCTACGCCGGTTGCAACGTTCTAGAAAATGTTGATTTTGCACTGCCCGAAGGCGCGGTGGTGGGCTTGATCGGCCGCAACGGTGCCGGCAAATCGACCCTGATCCGTATTCTCATGGGGCTGATCGAACCCGATGCGGGTAAATCCTGGGTACTGGGCAAACCTTCGCTGGCTATGAGCGATCCCATCAAGGAACAGCTCGGCTACGTGCCGCAGCAGCCGGAGGCACTGGGCTGGCTACGCATCGACGAGATGCTGGATCTACTACGGCCATTCTACCCACGTTGGGACCCGGCCTATGTCGACGCCGCACTGGAGCGGGCCGGCCTGCCCCGTGACCGCACCCTGGCCCGGCTTTCTCCAGGTGAACGTCAACAGGTAGCACTGATCCGGGCCCTGGCGGTACAACCGCGGCTGCTGGTGCTGGATGAACCAGCGGCCGCCCTCGATCCTGTGGCGCGGCGCACCCTGCTGCGCGACATTGCTATGCGCGCCGGCGAAGCGGGCACCTCGGTCCTGTTCTCCACCCATATCGTCAGCGATCTGGAACGGGTCGCTTCACATGTGGCCTTTCTGCACCAGGGACGGCTGCTGCTGCAGGCCTCGATAGACGATCTCAAGGAACGCTATGCCCGCCTGTGGCTACCCGGCAGCGCCACGCCGGCACGCATTCCCGGTGAGCTGTCACGGCGTCCGCAAAACGCCTTCGGTGGCTGGTCACTGGTGGTCGAACAGATCAACGGACAATGGCCCGAAGCCAGCCAGCAAGCCGGGGCCCGACTGGAAGTACTGGGGTTGGAAGACCTGTTTGTGGAGATCGCCGAATGAAGCTACACAACGTGCTACGAGCACTCTGGTATACGACCGATCATGTAACCAGGGTTTTGAACCTCATATTTTTTGTACTCCTGGCAGGCACCCTTTTGCTGGCCTGGTTTTTTGGTTCTAATTCGCCGGGCAATATCTACGGAATCGGGGGCCTTATAGCCATTACCAGTGCAATATTGTGGTACTTATCAGGTCCGCGACTGCTGTTACTACACCGTAATATGCATGCCTTGCGTGTGCCTCATGCAAGCCTAACCGTACTAAGCACTCTGGCCGTTGCTATGGCATTGACGACGGCACTTCCCGCCACTGTACTGGTCCTTCTGTTGGGCGGTAACTGGCTGCACTGGTTCCTGATTTCCACCTTATTCGCATCAATGACTCTACTCTGGACGTTCCTGGCCGGATGGTTGTCCCTCACCATTCCGCTCCTTTTAGTGGTGGGTGTGACCTTTGGAACCCAAATTGGTTGGCCCGGTCTCGGTGATCCAGGCTTCGTATCCTTTGCTGCGAAATGGATAATGCTCGCAGCGGTAGCGCTGGCGTGGCGCTGGCAGCAATTACTTAACATGGATCCAGCAAGCTACTCCAAAAACAGCCGACCTGTTGTGTTTGCCCTGCGTGCAGCATACGGTGAAGAATCACTCTCGATCAGCAACATGAAGATCGGCCTGGGTTTGCCGCAAACTCGACCGCGACTTACCGGACTGGGTCCTGAGCAACCCGTAGCGACCTTACGGGTGTGGCTGGGCGGGCTGTTCACACCACGGACTCTGAGCCTACGCCTGATCGGCTGGCTCTTACCGGTTCTCGGCCTAGCCGCGCTTGTGCTTGTGCTTGTTTCGCGTGCACAGCATTGGAACGCAACCGCCCTGACGAGCCTGGTATGGATCGTCTTCACGGGAATAATCCTCTATCCCCTACTTGTGACCAAACAGCTGTCCACACTGTATACACAATCTAGCAATGGTGAGATCGCCGAACTGGCCCTGCTGCCCGGTCTTGGAAATGCGGCCAAGCACCGGTCGTTGCTGCTACGTGCCACCATCGGCCATATCGCACAGCAAATCATCTTGGGTACTCTGCTCATGCTGGGCACTGCAGAGCTACTAGCCGCACCAGTGTTCTTTCTGGTTGCTATCCTCCTGACCGGCCTCGGCATGATCGGGGTGTGCGCCACAGTTATCCTGGCCATCTTGGCTGGTCAGTTCGTCGAGGTCACGAGCAGCTGGCATTTGTTGACTCGGGCAATGTTGGTGATCCTGAGCATAGCGCTGCTTTTCCTCACCCTGGTGTATGGCTTGCAGTCCGCCATTTTTTCAGTAGAAACCGGGCTTCTCTTGCTATGGACTCTGGCAGTCTGCTGGTCGCTGTTCTTCTTAATCAACACCACCTTGGTGCGACGCTACTGGCATACCTTCCAACACCGCCCCCATCCGTTTCTGTTGCATTGATCAATCGTTTGATTCAGAACGGAAGAATGCAAAGCCCGTAAAACAGTTGGTTGTGTCGATGTTCGCGGTTATCAAGATGAGAATCGGACAGAATTCACAAAAATTGAAATTGTAATGATATTGTAAATTTTTGATATTGAATCCCTACACGGCCTTCCACTAGCGTAGTTATTGGCACGCCGCCGAGGGGAAATCGACTGGTGGGGGAGCTCAATACCAGGGAGTTATACGCGTAATAGTGCTGTCGCTTCATCCGTGGTTGTGGATGATATGACAGGGATGGGCTAGCGCGTTTTTATCTATCTACACCACTGCGTCGGGATTCGTATTTACGCGCTGTCCGTGAGCTTGCGGACAGTTCGTCGTATCGAAGCCTACCCCGCTGGCTGCCACAACCTTCCTAATTCAAGCCAGAGGAAACGCCCATGCAAATAATAAAGAATGGCACCCATATAAGTTGGCTCACTACCACTACGGGAATTGCCGCGTTGCTATTGTGCAGTGTCGCTTTTGCCCGTGCTCCTTCTACCCAGACCACCACCGAACGAATGGCGGTCCAGAAAGTTCCTTCTATCGTCGGCCAGGCCCGTATGGTGGGTCGACATATCTCGTCCAGCCCGATTCATATCCTGGTCAGTCTGAAACTGCGCCATACGGCCCAGCTCAATGCGTTTTTGCGCGCAGTGCATAACCCAGCCAGTCCTGAATATCATCATTTTCTGACTCCTGCGCAGTTTACCGCGATGTACGGTCCAACTCAGAAGCAGGTTCGTGCCGTTAGCAAATATCTCCGTTCACAAGGCCTGCAGGTTCGCTCGGTGGCCAGCAATCGTCTGCTGATCCGCGCCAGCGGCAGCACCGCTCGACTTGAACGCGCCTTCAGCACGCAGATCAATGATTACAGCCTGCGTGGCAAGCAATTTTTTGCCCCGGCCGTTCGTCCCAAAGTACCGGTGGCCCTGGCGGGAACCGTGCAGTCGATTATCGGTCTGAGCAATGCGGCGAAATTGCAGCCGCATTATCGGCGCGCGCACATCATTCGTGAGCCAGGTATGCCCTCCGGTGGTCGTCATACGGGTGCCCACCGCATTGGTGGCAGCTCACACGCTACGGCCAACAGCACCCCGTCAGGCTTTTCGCCACTGCAGATCGCGACGGCCTACAACTGGCCATCGATCACTAATACTGCTAACGCCAACGGCGTCACCATCGCCATTGCTACCGCCCAGAGCACCAATCTGGCGGCCAGTGACTACGACGGCTTCTGGAACCAGTACGGGCTGCCCACCCACACCGTGCAGATGATCAACGTCGATGGCAGTGCTGCAGCCACCTCCGGTACCGGCGAAACCACCATCGATGTGGAGCGTAGTGGCGCCATGGCACCGGGGGCCACCCTGGTCGTCTACGATGCCAACAGCTCATCGCTGACTGATTTCACCGATACGTACAACAAGATTGTCACCGACAACACCGCGCAGGTCATGACGACCAGCTGGGGTACCGCCGAATCAAACATGAGTTCGGCCACCATGACGGCTGATGACAATATCTTCAAGCAGGCCTCGGCCCAGGGTATTTCAGTGTTTGCTGCTGCCGGTGATAATGGCTCAGCGGACAGCACTAGCAATACCGATACGGCCGACTATCCTTCTTCGGACCCCTACGTGTTGGCTGCGGGCGGCACCAACCTGGTGCTTACCTCAAGCAACACAATCTCCAATGAAACTGCTTGGACGAATGGCGGTGGCGCCGAAAGTTCCGTATTCAGCGAGCCCACTTGGCAAACCGGAACCGGCGTACCCCAGAACAACAAGCGCAACACGGCCGACCTGTCTATGAATGCCGATCCCAGCACTGGCTATTCGGTCCTTCTTAATGGTTCTTGGGCCGTTTATGGCGGCACCAGCTTCGTCGCTCCTGAACTGGCCGGCTTGTGGGCCGATGGGGTGGCGCAAAATAGTGGCACCCGTCTCGGTCAGGCTAATTCGGCCGTCTACAATGATGCCAATGCGGGTCACTACAGCAGTGATTTCCATGACGTCACTTCCGGTAGCAATGGTGCTTTCACTGCTGGTATCGGCTGGGATCACCCCACCGGCTGGGGCACCCCCAATGCCACCAACCTGATCAGCGATATCGTGACCGCAGCCGGTGGCAGCACACCACCGCCGCCCACCAACGCGACTCCGGTTGCCAGCAATGGTTCGGTCAGCACCAATGAGAACAAGGCCGTAGCGGGTACGCTTTCGGCATCGGACTCTGATGGCGATACGCTAACTTTTGCTATCGCCGGTCAACCCTCACACGGAACGGTGTCGATCACCAACACCGCAACCGGTGCGTTTACCTACACGCCGACTGTAAATTTCTACGGCAGCGATTCGTTTACGTTTACCGCAACCGACAGTGTTGGCAATGTCTCCAACGCCGCAACCGAATCGATTACGATCAAGCAAGTGGTGGTCGCAACAGGTTGCCCCAGTGGTTACACCAAGTACACCGGTAGCCTATCCGGTAGCGGTACCGATCAGACCCAGCCTAATGGTAGTTACTACTATGCCGCCGGCGGGGCTGAAAAAGGTATTTTGTCCGGCCCAAGTTCTGCCGACTTCGACTTGAACCTGTACCAGTGGTCGAGTTGGTATGGATGGACTCAGGTCGCCAGCTCAACCGGTCCGACCTCCAGTGAGTCGATCAATTATTACGGTGCATCCGGCTACTACACTTGGGATGTGTCCTCCTATTCAGGAAGTGGCAGCTACACACTCTGCTTACAGCATCCTTGATTTCATAGGTTGTCGATAATTTGTATCCCCCGCGGCGTAAGCCGCGGGGTTTTCTTTACCCGTTATGGGGAAGAGCCACTCTCAGCAGGATAATGGCAGCAACCGGGTCACCATGAGATCGACCCGTGAGGAGACATGCCAGGACCGGGTACAACCTGGTCTGTAGTACGCCTCGCTAATAGCCTTCAGCCAACGCTGCCGGGCGCCGACGGTCAGCCGCCCCCTCGATCCAGCCGGTCTTCGGATTGACTAGAATAGCCATTGCTGCACCCCAGGCATGCACCGGCTTGAACCGGTAGCCCATCTGCTCCAGACGTGCTTTTACGGCCGCTGTAAGTAACCCGGGTTCAACCATCACCCTGGAGGGCAACCACTGTTCATGAAAACGCGGCGCATCGACTGATTGCTGCATGTTCATGCCAAAATCGATCACATTGAGCATAGTCTGCAAGGTGGTGGTAATGATGGTCGACCCCCCAGGACTACCGGTTACCATAAATAGCTTGCCCTTGCGTAACACCATGCTTGGGGACATGGAACTGAGTGGACGCTTGCCCGGTTCGATCTGGTTGATACGCCCCTGAACCAGGCCAAAGCTGTTGGGTACACCGGGCTTGGAGGTAAAGTCGTCCATCTCGTTGTTGAGAAAGAAGCCGGTGTTGCCGGCAATCTGCCCCAATCCAAACAGATAATTGATGGTGTAGGTAACACTGACGGCATTACCCTTGGCATCGACGACCGAAAACTGTGTCGTGTGCCTACCTTCGGCCGGACCCAGACTGCCTTTCACCTGTGATGACGGCGTGGCGGCATGGGGATGGATAGCAGCGCGAATCTTCGCGGCATGTTCCGGCGAAAGCAGGCGTTGAATCGGATTGTGCACAAACGCAGGGTCGCCGAGATAGGTGTTGCGATCGGCGAAAGCATGCCGTTCAGCCTCAATCAGGTAATGCAGACTATCCACTGAAGCGTAACCCCATTTAGCCAGTGGGTAGGGCTTAATGATCTGCAAGATCTCACAAATCGTGGTGCCACCGGAACTTGGCGGTGGATCGGAAACAATGGTGTAGCCGCGATACTCGCACTCGATGGGTTTGGCCCAGACCACACTGTAGTCAGCGAAATCCTGCATCGTGAGTAGGCCGTGATGACGTTTGCTGGAAGCGACAATGGCTCGCGCAATCGAGCCCTTATAGAAGGCCCGGGTGCCACCTTGGGCAATCAGCTTCAGGGTATGAGCAAGTTGTCGTTGCCGCAGGCGCTGGCCCACCTGCCACGGTTTGCCATGATTTAGAAAAATCGCCCCTACATTGGCATGCTTGTAGAAGTCCTTGATCCGTTCATTGAGGATATGGACATCTCCCGGTTCGAGGATATAGCCCTTACTGGCCAAGGCGATAGCCGGCGCCATGACCTGTTGCAAACTCATCGTGCCATATTTAGCCAACGCGGCATTCAGACCCATCACGGTACCGGACACCCCCACCCCCAAATAGGTTTCGGTACTCAGTCCGGGTATCACCTTGCCCTGGGCATTTTGATACAGGGTTGGATACGCCTTGAGCGGGGCCTTCTCGCGGAAGTCGAGAAAAATGTTTTGGCCGTTGGCGCGGTGCAGGATCATGAATCCACCCCCACCAATGTTGCCGCAACACGGGTGTACGACGGCCAGGGCATAGCCAATAGCTACAGCAGCATCAATGGCATTGCCCCCTTTTTTCAAAATATCCACACCGACCCGTGTAGCCAGATGCTGGGCCGTGACCACCATGGCATGGCGCGCCACGACGGGCTTCAGTCCATCCAGCGTTTTAAGTGTCGCCACCCCGGTACTAAAATCCAGCGCCTGGGTAGAAATGGGGGATTGGATATCGCGCCCGGCAGACATGGCCGGCATGGGCACGGCAACAAAAATGAGCCAGGCGATCAATAGGAGGGCAAGCTTTCGCATGAAGAATTCTCAGTCCGGAAGGAGGCGATGCATTCGATACAGAAATCCGCAATGGCTTCCCTGCGTACTTTTGAACCGCCATTTCTTCCATGCCGGCCAAGCGGACAATTCCATCACAAAGTGCAACATCGCAAAGTGCAACATCGCACCAAGATTTAACCGGTACGCTGGAGCTCGATCCATAGGCCAGGTCGGCAATGATTCTGGCTACAGCTTCGGAGACTCACGGGAGATAGTACCCTGTAGGTCAGATTGGGTGCACATCCGAGTACCGCCCGACCCCGGTACTCAGCATGAAATGACTGGTAACAGTCAAGCTGGTCGGGAGTTAACCACGATTCTCACCCCAACAGAACTGGGGCCCTCACAGCCAGCTCACAAAACTTTGACTAAAGGTTCCCAGCATGACCCAAACCTGGTTTCAGCTATCGTTGGGTGACGGCCTGCTCGCCGATCTCCCCATTGGGGAAATTGAGCAACGCTACCGGGATCTCTACGCATCATCCGGATGTCAGGCAGACCTGGCCGTATTCAAGCGCCACGAGCTGGAACATAGCCTGCATTGTACAGTCACCGCCTATTTTTCTCCTGCTGCCGGGGATCTTGCTCATCACTTTGCAGCCAACCCCTGCCTGCGACCCATACGGTCCGGGCTGGAGCTGCTGGCCGGTGACGTCCACAGCTGGGATCTGTTATTCGGGGACGACGTTTGAACCGGGATCGATCCAGTGGAAATGGGTAGGTTGCAGGTGAGCACGCGTAGCCCGAATGGAGTACGAGCGAAATCCGGGGCGACCTGTACCCAGTCGTGGTAATACGCCTCGGGCATATCGCGCAACCGATAGACTGCATCCCAGGCCAGCCATTTCGTCAAAACACGTGCCAGTAAGATCTACACGCGCGAACTGGTCGACATGCTGTTTGTGCAGCCGTATCCAGAACCTGGTGAAAGCGGACATCGCCAAGCGCCAGACCGCCTCGGTGTATCTCAAGCAACTGACCGACCTGGGCATGTTGCGCGAGATCAAGGCCGGTCATGAAAAACTGTTCATCAACCCCCATTTTGCCCGTCTGCTCACCAGCGATGAACATCCCGTGTTGCCCTACGGGTGATCTATCCCTATGCGAGACAAAGCGCAGAATGGGGTCAGGTCGGACTGGAGCCGAGTTGCGCCAGCTCCTTATCCGTAAAACCCGCTTGACGCCTTGCCTCGATATTGAACGGGCCTTTCAAGCCTCCGGGCAGATACTCGGCCAGCACCGCCTGAAAGGTGATTTCCGGTACCAGGCCCTCACGCTCGCAGGTAAACCGAAACCAGCGCGAACCCGCTGCCACATGGGCCACTTCTTCACTCAGAATGACCTCTAAAATCGCTGCCGTTTGGTTATCGCCAACGGTACGCAGACGCTGAATCATGCCCGGCGTGACATCCAGCCCACGGGCCTCCAAGACCCGCGGCACCAGGGCCATACGCAACCGACATGAAGCGGCTGTCTTGACGGCCATCTCCCACAAACCGTGGTGGGCATCGAAGTCGCCGTAGGCGTAGCCCAATTCGGCAAGCCGCTGTGACAACAGCCGAAAATGCCGGACTTCATCCAGGGCGACCTGTACCCAATCGTGGTAATACGCCTCGGGCATATCACGAAACCGATAGACTGCATCCCAGGCCAGCTGGATGGCATTGAATTCGATATGTACCACGGCATGCAGCAGTGCTGCGCGGCCCACCGTGGTACCGAGTTTGCGATGGGGCACATCGCGCGATGCCACCAGCCGGGGCCGTGCGGGGCGTCCCGGATCAGCGATCGGCGCTACTGGGGTCGGGGTCTCACGATGCAAACACCCTGCCTGCCAGGCGGCGTGGACCTGTTCGGTCCAGGCCAGTTTGCAGGCCACGCTACGGGTGGCCAGACAATGCGCCGCAAGCTCGAACAGGCCGTTACTATCCGGCAGGGCTTGCAGGCTACCGGGTTCGTCCGTACAAGGTACCTCCATGACCCGTATCAGCCAGCCCGAAGACGACTGCGCGCCTGGTCGGAGCGAGCCCGTTCAAGATTCTCAAGATAATCCGGTTCAAAATCGGTAACGTACTCACCCGAAAAACAAGACGTATCGAAGTGCTGCAGATCGAGATTGCCTTCAGCTACCGCATCGATCAGATCATCCAGCCGCTGGTAGATCAACCAGTCGGCACCAAGCAGTTTCTGCAGAGCTTTTTCATCACGACCATGGGCAACCAGTTCACTGGCCGCCGGCATATCGATCCCGTACACATTTGGATAGCGTACCGGTGGTGCCGCCGAGGCAAAATACACCTTGCGTGCACCCGCCTCGCGGGCCATCTGGATAATCTGTTTGGAGGTGGTGCCGCGAACGATGGAATCATCCACCAGCAATACGTTCTTGTCGCGAAACTCCAGTTCGATCGCATTGAGCTTGCGGCGTACCGACTTGGCTCGTTCGCTCTGGCCGGGCATGATGAAGGTGCGGCCAACATAGCGGTTCTTCACGAAACCCTCACGAAACGGCACCCCCAGCTTACCTGCCAGCGAACTGGCGGCAGTGCGAGCAGTGTCGGGGATCGGGATGACCGCGTCGATACCGTGGTCGGGACACTGTTCCATGATCCGTACCGCCAACTTTTCACCCATACGCAACCGCGCCTTGTAGACCGAAACATCCTCGATCATCGAATCCGGTCGCGCCAAATATACATACTCGAATATGCACGGCGCGTGGACCGCACCATGGGCACAGATTCGGGTCTGCATGCGTCCATCCAGGCTGATGAACACCGCTTCACCCGGCGCCACATCGCGCAATCGGCGAAAACCAAGTACATCGAGCGCTACGGATTCTGAGGCCACCGCGTATTCCGTGCCGTTTGGACCGATCCGTTCCCCCAACACCAGCGGGCGAATGCCATTGGGATCACGAAACGCCAGCAGGCCATGGCCCAGGATCATGGCCAGACACGCATACCCACCGCGGGCGCGTTTATGCACCTTGGTGACTGCCTGGAACAGCGGTTCGGCCAGCGAAGCATTTCGATCTGTCACATGCAGTTCATGAGCCAACACGTTGAGCAACACCTCGGAATCGGACTCGGTATTGATATGGCGCCAATCCCGTTCAAATAACGCTTTGCGCAAGGCCGCAGTGTTGGTCAGATTGCCATTGTGGGCGAAGGCGATGCCAAAAGGGGAATTGACATAAAACGGCTGGGCTTCCTCGGCTTCGTCACTACCGGCTGTAGGGTAGCGGCAATGGCCAATACCGACCGTGCCGCGTAACTTGAGCATATCTTTTTGGTGAAACACATCACGCACCAGCCCGCTGGCCCGACGCAAGCGCAAACGCGCACCATCCATGGTGGCAATTCCCGCCGCATCCTGACCCCGATGTTGTAATACCGTCAGTCCGTCATACAGAGCCGGGGCAACCTCGCCACGACCTACGATACCTATAATTCCACACATGGTTCAATGCTCATGAAGTGCACTGCGCCCTGAAGCTGACGGCGCAGCGGGGGGCGCCACCAAGGCCGGCCTCGGAAGCACGGGCAATGGGGGCGGACGAAAATCGATATATCTTGAAACTTTGGCCGGCATACGCCGGGAAATCATCGTTGCGGCACTCTGGAAAGTTGGGATCAAGGTCGAATGTTGCCACCAGGTATCCCGCGGAAAGGGTGTAAATCCGAGCAGCAGCACCGTCAGGGTCACTATCACCAAGCCCCGCGTCAGTCCGAACACCATCCCCAGCATGCGATCGCTACCGGAAAGTCCGGTGCTCTCAACCAACATGCGTAGCAGCCACGATAACAGGGCGCCCAGTACCAGTACGGCAACAAAGATCAATCCCCAGGCAATGAAAATACGTGCTGATGGCTCATGAATGCCGTCTGGAAGATGCTCTGCCACAGCATTACCAAACACCCAGGCTGACCACAACGCCACCCCCCATACCACCAAAGCCAGTACTTCAGCGACCAAGCCGCGCCACAGGCCGATCAGTACCGACAAGGCAACTACGGCGAGAATGATGTAATCGGCGATGTTCATCCCGCTACACTCCTCGGGCCATCAACGATTGCTTACCACCACACCGCGCAGATGTTGTGTTGCGGCAATGCGATCACGCACGGAAAATGCCGCGGCACGCCGGGTTTCCGGTCCCACGCGGACTCGCCAGAAGGTGCCTCGAGAGGTTTTCACCGAATCACTGTACGCAGCAAAACCCGCCTCGCGCAGGCGCTTGACCAGCTTTTCTGCAACAGGATGGTGACGAAACGCGGCGACCTGCACCACCCAGGCGCCGGGCTGCTTGGCAGGCAGTGCGGTACTAGCCTGACTGGTTTTGACGGTGCGGGCCTGGGTCAACAACACAGCAGGAATCCTGGGATACAGACGACGAATACGCAGCCGCGCATCCTCCGCACCCGCACGGCTAGCAAACGGCCCGGCAAACACTTTCTGCACCGCTTTGCCACCGATCTTCAGGGGCTCAGCGTGAACCGCAATCCCCAGCTTGTGCAGGCCGGTAAGCAAGCGCTTGGTATTAGCCCGATTAGCGTAGGCTCCCAAGCTGACAATATAGGATTTTTGCGCTGCGGTACCCGCCGCCAATGGTTTGACTGCCGGCTTGACCGGCCGCACTACCGGTTTGATAGGTCTGGCGTGGGATTTCGCTGCCACCCGGGTGGCAGCAGCACGAGCCGTCTTCCTGGACGCTTGCACCGGCACCTTGGTCTTGGGAACAGCTCTGGAGGCCGGTTTGGAAACGGCCGCAGGTGGCGCCGACGAGATGACCGGCCTGGCACCGTCTACTACCGCCGGAACCTTGTGAACCTCCACTCTGGCCAGGCCAAGGCTTTTCTGTACGCTCACCGGGGCCCCACGCGACACACTCGCTGGCACCGCCAAATCGAGGATTTTAGTCTGCATCCGTGGCTGGGGCTGGGCCGGGATCGCCAGGCTCACCTTACCCTTGCTGGATTTTCCGGAATGACCGGAAAAAAGCATCGGCACCACAATTACAATCAGGGCAAGCAGAACGCCGGCACCGATCAAACGCTGTTTCAAGGCGGAATCCACAGGCAGTCCCAATTGATGAGAACACGCCGATTATAGCGCCGCCTCGGCGGCAATCTGTGCAAGCAGCGCACCGGCCACATGAAACGATCCAAACACCACGATCCGGTCGCTCGTACTGCAGCTTCCACGAGCCGCTGCCAGAGCCTCGGGCAAGGCATCATAGATACGGATACGCTCAGCCCCAACAACTTCACCCAGCCGTGTGGCAACGCTCGCCGCATCCAGTCCACGCGGCCCGGCATCCAGGATCGGTACTACGTGCCAAGTCTCGATCAGCGTGTGTAAAACCAGCGCAATACCAGCAATGTCCTTGTCAGCCAGGGCACTGAACACCGCCACGCTACGGCCAGCGCGGGGATGGTCCCGAAGCCAGGTTGCCAAGACGTGTGCCGCTTGCGGATTATGTGCGACATCCACCAGCAGTTGGGGGGTGTCTGCCAGCACCTGTAAGCGTCCCGCCAGACGTGCCGAACGCAACCCCTCAGCCAGAGCCTCGGGCTGCCAGCCAAGCCGCTTACGCAGGGCGTGCAGGCAAGCCACGGCCACGGCAGCGTTATCCAGTTGCCGTACCCCCGGCAACGCCGGCCAGGGCAATAGCAAATCAGTACTGCCATAGCGAAACCGCCAGTTTTCACCCTCCGCCTCGGCCTGAAACGCCACCCCAGCGCAGAGCAGATCCACCTGCATGACCGCAGCCATATCGATCAAGCCGTTCGGAGGAGCATGATCGCCGACCAAAGCGGGCCGTCCAGCCCGGAAAATACCGGCCTTTTCCCGGCCGATACTGTCGCGATTCGTGCCAAGCCAATCCTGATGGTCCAAAGCCACCGTAGTGACGATCGAGGCATCGGCATCGAGCAGATTGACGGCATCGAGGCGACCGCCCAGGCCCACCTCAAGTACGACCACATCAAGATCATTCTTGGCGAACAATAGAAAAGCTGCCAGAGTACCAAACTCGAAATAAGTCAGGGTAACCTGCCCCCGAGCTTGTTCGATCCGCTCGAAGGCGATACAAAAATCCTCGGCACTGACCTCGACTCCGGCAATCTGCACCCGCTCGGTATAGCGAATCAGGTGCGGCGAGGTATAGGTGCCCACGCGCCGTCCCGAAGCCGCCAACATGGCCTGCAGCAGGGCCACGGTCGAGCCCTTGCCATTGGTGCCACCTACGCTGATCACACAGGGTGCTGGTGACGGCGCATCCAAGGCTTGCCAGACCTGACGAATCCGCTCCAGACCCAGTTCCACATCCCGACCATGCAGGTGATGCAGATAGCTCAACCAATGGTCCAGTGAGTGCGCCATGAACAGCCCCGGAAAAGGCGCGCAGCATGCGCCAGATTCGGCGTGCGAGCAAGCCGGCAGCAAGGCGACTACTCTGCAACATTGAAATATACCTGCAGCTCTGGCCTGATATATTCATGCTCGGCGATTCTCTTCCCGTTCGACTCGAACACGCTCTGGCTGCTGCGCCTGCCGGTCCGCTCGTTGTAGCGTTCAGCGGGGGTCCGGATTCGAGTGCCCTACTGCACGCATTATCCCAGCTCCCTGCGGCCCGGGACCGGGACCTGAGTGCCGTGCATGTCGATCACCGTTTACACCCCCATAGCTCACAGTGGGCCGAACAGGTGCAGGCCTTTTGCCAGCAACTTGAGGTACCGGTCACGGTACTGCCCGTGCACGTCGAGGGCGCCTCCGGTCAGGGAATCGAAGCCGCGGCACGCAAGGCGCGTTATCAGGCCTTTTCGCAACATCTTGCCACAGGTACCCTGCTCGCCTTCGCTCATCACCGTGAGGACCAGGCTGAAACCGTTTTACTGAAATTGCTGCGCGGCGCAGGTCCCGAAGGCCTGGGGGGCATGCGCGGCTTACGCCCGTATGCACACATCCAGCTGTGGCGGCCCCTGCTCGACTGTCCTCGCGAGGTCCTGCAACGCTATGTGCAGCACCATGCCCTGAGCACCATCTCAGATCCCGCCAACCAACAGCCCGATTTAGCCCGCAGCTATCTGCGAACCACCGTACTGCCCAGCCTTACCCGCCACTGGCCCGAAGTTCATGCGGCCCTGGCCCACAGCGCCAAGCTATCCCGGACGGCCGCTCATTTCATCGACCGACATGCCCGCAATGCCCTCACCCTGCTGCAGGGCGTCGATCCGCACACCTTGCATGCGGCACCCTGGCGAGCCCTGGATGACGCCTTGCGCGGCCTGGTTTTAGAGCATTGGCTGCATGCCCAGGAATTGCCGGCACCGAGTACGGTGCAACGTAACAACCTGGAGCGCCAAGTGGATGAAGCCGCAGCCGATCGGGTTCCAAGGATCACCTGGAAGGGGGCCGAGCTGCGGATCTGGCGAGGCTGGATCTATGCCATGCCTCCGCAACCCGCGCCCATATCCGACTGGACCTTACCATGGGCAGGAGAACAGCTCGCCTTGCCCGGTGGTGGCACTTTGTATCTGCTCCCAGAGCAAGCCGTACCGGTGCCGCTGCGGGTCCGCTCGCCACACCCCGGCGAGACCATGCTGCGACAGGGCCACCAGCACCACACCACGCTGAACAAGCTATTCCAGCAGGCCGGTGTCCCCCCCTGGCTGCGCCGTCGCTGTCCGATGATCGAGGATTGGCAAGGCCACCTGCTTGCAGTTGCCGATCTGGCTTTCACCGCAACCGGTTTGCAACGCTTCGATGAACTGCAAACTCGACCTCGTTGGGACCGCTGCACGCAGCAAGAAATGACATCAGTGATTGATCCTGCCCTCACCATGCGCTAGCGTGCAAGGCATGAAAGAAACATCGTCCAACCCCCAACCTGTCGCTCGTTTCGAACAGTCCCTGGATGAACTGGAACAACTGGTCGCGCAGATCGAACAAGGTGAACTGAGCCTGGATGACTCACTGACCGCATTCGAGCGCGGCATGAGCTTGTATAAGCAGTGTCAAGGCGCGTTGGACTCTGCCGAATTGCGGGTCAAACAGGTGCTGGAACCCGAAAATTCCGAGGTGAGGGGTAATATTGAACCCGATGTTACCTGAGCTAAGTCCGGGATTGCAGGCACTGCGTGACCACACCGAGCACGTGCTTGGCCAACGACTGCCGCCGTTTTCCAGCGCTATCACCCCGTTACGTGCCACCATGCACCATGCCCTGCTGGGAGGCGGTAAACGGCTGCGCCCAATGCTAACCTATGCAACCGGCAAGGCACTGGGTGCGTCCCTTATGCAACTCGATACCCCGGCCTGTGCGGTGGAAATTATCCATGCCTATTCGCTGGTCCATGACGATCTCCCGGCCATGGACGATGACGAACTACGCCGTGGCCAGCCCACCACTCATATCGTCTATGGCGAAGCCATGGCCATCCTCGCCGGGGATGCGCTGCAAGCGCTGGCCTTTGAAGTACTGGCCGGAGATCCGGCCCTGCAGGTGCCACCAGCAACCCGTTTACTCATGTTACGTTGTCTCGGCCAGGCTTGTGGGGCCCAGGGTATGGCCGGTGGTCAAGTCATGGATCTGAAGGCCACCGGCAGAACCTTGGATGAGGCCGAGCTGGAAGCCATGCACAGCATGAAAACCGGCGCACTGATCCGTACCGCTGTACACCTCGGTGGATTGGCGGCCAGCGCAACGGAACCAGAATTACTGGCTCTCGACCGATATGCGAGTGCACTCGGCTTGGCTTTTCAGATCCGCGACGACCTACTCGACGTCGAAGCGGCTACCGAAGTTCTTGGTAAAACTGCCGGTAAGGATGCGGCTCAGTCCAAGCCCACCTTTCCCTCCGTACTCGGCCTCGCAACATCACGACAACGGCTGGAGCAACTCACCCAAACTGCACTCGTTACCCTGGATGAGCTTGATGCTGACACCGCTCTGTTGGCCGAACTGGCCCATTACGCAGTATCGAGAGAACGCTGAATAACCAAGCCCAAATAGCTCGAACGGCCGCAACAGGAACAGCCACGGATACCTTCCCGCTATTATCCACCCGAGGCATTATCTGAGACACTTTGGTTTTCATGCTGCGCTTCAGAAACCCTCGCCATAGCAATCCCCGGCACTTATGCTGTATCGCGGTACCCTGCAAGCCCATTCGTTCTCCGACGATGTCACAAACGCTATACCAACTCGATCCTGAGCATTGCGGGTTTCCTCCTGCAGATCAGGCTCTGTACAGTCCACCGGGTTTACTCGCCATCGGCGGTGATCTGCATTCCCAGCGTCTATTGGAAGCCTACCGGCATGGTATTTTCCCATGGTATTCCGAAGGCGAGCCTATCGCTTGGTGGTCGCCCGATCCTCGATGCCTGTTTGACACCCAAAATCTGCAAATACCAAGGCGCCTACTGCGTACTTTTCGCAACAAGGCCTGGACTTTGAGCATGGATCGGGCCTTCGCTGAGGTCATTGAGGCCTGCGCACAACCCCGGCAGGATGCAAATGGCACCTGGATTACTCCGGCCATGCGCAAGGCTTACCTGCAGTTACACCGGCAGGGACAGGCCCGATCCTTTGAAGTCTGGGAACAAGGTCGATTAGTCGCCGGACTCTATGGTGTGGCCGTGGGGGGTCTGTTCAGTGGCGAATCGATGTTCGGGCGGGTTCGGGATGGCTCCAAAGCCGCCCTATTCTACGCCTGCGCCATGCTAGCCCAATACGGTTGCCCATGGCTGGATGCCCAGGTATCCAATAGTCATACGCTAAGTCTGGGGGCGAAGGAATACCCACGCGAGCATTTCTTGTATGAACTCGAACGCTTGCGTGACCAAGCCGGACTTCCGGGTGTAGGCAAGCTACGCACGCCTTGGCCGAATACCCAGGCCTTGAGTGCATGGCTCTCGCCTCCGCATAAGCAGGGGGGCTAGAGTCCAAGCCGCCATGGATCTACCTCAGCCCGAACTCGCGTTGACCCGAGCCGGGCCACGTGCTACAAGCCGCAACAGATAAATCCACTCCATGAACTTACGGGGACGGCAATGAACGACGATCTGAAGGCTCGTTTTACACAAGCAGCCGAGTCCGTCAAGCAACTGCCTGAGCGCCCGGATAACGATACCCTGCTCAAACTCTATGCGTTGTATAAGCAGGGTTCCCATGGGGATGTCTACGGACCCAAACCAGGATTTTTTGACTTTGTCGGTACTGCCAAATATGAGTCCTGGGCGAAGCTCCGCAGCCTGGATCAGAATGAAGCCTGTCGGCAATACATTGAGCTGGTGAAAGAACTCAAGGGTTGAACGTAATCATTCAGCGCCATCGCAAACGCTGCCGCGACTTTGACAAATTCATTGTCACTGCTTGTTATTTCTGGTGACGCTACTCTACGGTGTCACCTGCTTACGGACACCCTGCGTCCAGAGCAACAAACTGCCGTCAGCGGTGCGAATCCAAATGGATTTCAGTGCCGGTACGACTACGATCCCAGCCGCGCAGTTGATCGCGAATATAGGCGATACCCTGCCGTCCAAGCGCATTACGCTCGGCATCAAGCACCACTCCATCAAGCAGCTCAGCCATGCGCTGAGCGGCAGGCAGCATGATCTCCCAGGCGTCCAGGGCCGGCAGTGGACCGGGGAGGGTCATAAAAAAACCCAGGCCGGGGGTATTGAGATGATCGAGGTCGGAGAAATCGAAATTCCCCGGCTTGACCATATTGGCCACACTGAACATCGGGCCAGCTTGTGGGTGCGCTTCATCAAGCCGGTGGAAGATATCCATATCTCCGTACTCAAGACCCACCTTCTCAGCAGCCACCACCAGATCGGAACCCATGAAACTACGCTCTTCCCGAGCTGCCACAAACAAGGTGACAATGCGCTCAATCGGGTGCTCGTCAGGGCGCTGCCCAAGCACGCCTTCCGGTCCTGTGGAATCCAGATGCTGCGGTACAGCAACACCTGGGTCAGTTTCCTGGCCTTCTGAAACCTCAGTAGCGGGGCGATCGGGATCATCTTCACGATACATGTCCGGTTCGATCCGGGATTGGCTATCGGTTTTGGACCTATATTTTTTCGCCATCGTCCGCTGTGGCCGGGCATAAAAATACAGAGCCGCAAAAATAACCACGCTGAGCAGCAATAATGGAATGCCAACAGCAGGATTCCAGTACATGAGAATCTCCAAGTCAGGCCGCGCCTGCCAGTTTAGCTGCTTCTTCAATATCGACCTGGACCAGGCGCGAAACACCCGGCTCACGCATCGCTACTCCACAAAGCTGATGGCACATTTCCATGCTGGCCTTGTTATGGGTTACATAGAGAAACTGCACGTGCTCGCTCATCTCAAGTACCAATTGGTTGAAACGATCCACATTGGCGTCATCCAGTGGTGCATCCACTTCATCCAATATACAAAACGGTGCCGGGTTAAGCCGGAAGATAGCAAAGATCAGGGCCACGGCTATGAGTGCCTTCTCGCCGCCCGACAACTGCATGATGTTACTGACCCGTTTCCCCGGTGGGCGGGCCATAATTTGTACTCCAGCCTGCAGGATATCCTCACCGATCAGTTCCAGATGGGCCTCGCCTCCACCGAATAGTCGGGGAAACAGTTCCTGGATACCAAGGTTGACCTTGTCGAAGGTATCGCGAAAACGTTGCCGCGATTCCCCATCAATTTTACGAATGGCCCCTTGCAGGGTATCCAGTGCCGATTCAAGATCATCGAGCTGCGCATCCAGATACTGCTTGCGCTCGGCCTGCTCGGCGTGCTCCCGGATTGCGGCCAGATTGACCGGTTCCAGCCGCTGAATTTTTATGGCCAGGGCTTCCAAACGCCGCTGACCATCCTCAGCAGTAACCTCGGCATCGAGTTCCTGTAACAAATTATCCAGGGACTGATCGGCGGCAAGAATATCTGCTGCAAGCTGCTCGGCACGCAAGCGCAAGGCCTGATCGGCCAGCTGGATTTCATTGGCCTTTTCATGCAAGCCAGCCAATTTTTGCTCAAACACAGCCCGCCGCTGCTCGAAACCTTGTACTTTAGTTTCAGCTTCTTCAAGTACCCGACGGGCTTCGACAAGCTGGCGATCCACCCGTAGCCTTTGTTCGAGTTGCCGTTGCCTCTGCACTTCAAATTCTTCCAATGGGGCATCGGCTGAGGCGATCTGCGCAGCAATCGATTCATAGCGTTTAAGGGTTTCGTCATGCTGGGTCTGGCTGCGCTGCAACGCCTGTTCGACCGCGGCCAGAGAGGTGCGCCGCGATTCCACTGCGAGAGCAGCCGTCCGGGATTTTTCTACCGCTTCACGCTGGTTGAAGCGGGCTTCTTCGCGTTGTTCCAGAACCTTGCGCCGCTCGGCCTCGAGGAGCCCACGCAAGTTTTCCAATTCGGTCATTTGCCGCTGCGTGCTATCGAGACGTTCGCGCGCTTCGCGCGTCTGCTGGTGCAGCTCTTCCAGGCGAATGCCGAGTTGCTCGAGTTCTTCAGTGACTCGGGTCAACCTGGCCTGGGTCATGGCCAGCTTATCCGTATGACCCTGGCGCTGACCGGCCAGTTCGGATAATCCATGATGCGCCTGATACAGGGTCTGCTGCAGGGCATCGCGCCGCTGTTCAAGCTCAATTCTGGCGTTACGCTGCAGAGTGAGGGTTTGCCCTATAGCAGCGACCTGTTGCTCCAGCTCTTGCACCTGCTGCTGCAGTTGTTCAATCTCCCGCGCCCTTGCCAACACTCCGACCTGAGAATCCTGGGTGCGTCGTGCGCAGACCATGCCAGGTCCCAGCCACTCACCTGACGGGGTAATAACCGACTCGCCCGCACTCAGCTCCGGTAATACCTGTTGCGCTTGTTGCAGACTGTCGGCCACACGTACTGAACTCAACAGAACCATCGCTGCGGCGGGGCCTTCAACCTGCTCGGAAAGTGTCCCTGGAAACGCAGTGCCGATGGCCGGATCCAGCAAGGTTAGATTTAGTTTGGAAACAGCAAAAAGAGCCTCGGCCCGGCTCTGTGGCTCGGCCACGAGAACCGACTCCAGCAGGCCGGAGAGGACGATCTCAACCGCATGCTCCCATCCGTCTCGAACACGCAGCATGCCGGCAAGACGGGTGGCATTGGCCAATTCATGCTGTTCCAGCCAGCTCTGGGCCGTTGCATCATTCTTGCCAAGTGCCTCCTGCTGCAAAACCTCGAGGGCACCCAACCGGCCTCGTGCATCAAGCTGGCTTTGTCGCAACGCATCGAGTTCGGCCTGAGCGGAGCGTTCCTGTGCCAGCGCCACTTCGAGCTGTTCACGAATGGCGGATTGTTCTTTTTCATGACCTTGCACAGCCGCTTGCTGGTTCGCGTGAGCCCGCTCGATCTCACGCTCAGCCGCTTGCAACGCAGCCAGATCGATAGTCTGGCGCTCATCCAGTAATGACTGTCGACGCTGGGTCAGGCTCAGCGACTCCCGCTCCGTATGCTCAATCCGGGTTCGTTCAACTTCAATCGACCGGCTGGCTTCACCGGCCTGTTGTGCATACTGGTCCCAACGTAGCTGCCACTGCGACTGGGCATTCTCAGCCTCCTGCAAGGCCCGTTGGGTATCTTCTTCAGCCTTGCGCAAGGCTTCCAGCTCCGGGGCTCCGACCTCCAGAATATGCTGCAATTGCTCCAGCTGGCTTCGATCCTCAGCACTTTGTGAATCTAACTCGACGAGCGATTTCTCTGTTTCAAGCAATTCCTTCTGCAAGCGCTCACCCAGTTCCCGGTGATGGGACAATTGCTGCTCCACCCGGGCAATTTCGGCACCCACCTTGTAAACCTTGCCCTGGGTCGTGTTGAGATTTTCATTGGCCTCGTGTTGGCGAACCCGGGCCAACTCCAGATCGGATTCGGCCTGGCGCTGTGAAGCAAGCTCACGCTCAATCGACAATTCAATCTCCCGCAAGCGCTCACCTTGACCCACACGATCTGCCTGCAAGGCCCGATATTCCAGCGCGCTCAACTCGGCTTCATGCCGTGCCTGCTCGGCTTTCAGGGTCTTCCAGCGCTCTGCGGCACGGGCTTGGCGGTTGAGGTGATCGAGCTGTTTATCCACTTCATCCCGTACATCACGCACCCGATCGAGGTTTTCCCGGGTACTACGGATGCGCGATTCGGTCTCCTTGCGGCGTTCCTTGTACTTGGAAATACCGGCCGCCTCCTCCAGATGCACACGTAACTGCTCAGGATGCGATTCGACGATCTGGGTAATTACCCCTTGCTCCATGATGGAGTAACTACGCGCTCCAAGGCCGGTGCCAAGGAATAAATCAGTGATATCCCGGCGCCGACAACGCGTACCATTGAGATAATAGGCCGACTGTCCGTCACGGCTGACCAATCGTTTGACCGAAATCTCGCCAAACTGGGCGAACTCGCCACCAATGGTGCCATCGCTGTTATCGAAAACCAGCTCAACGCTGGCCTGACCCACCGGCTTGCGCCCGGTGGACCCTGAAAAAATCACATCGGTCGTTGCATCCCCACGCAGCCGGCTGGCCGCACTTTCCCCCAGCACCCAACGTACCGCATCAATGATGTTCGACTTACCGCTACCGTTGGGCCCCATCACGCAGCTCAGGTTGGAGGGCAGTGATAACACCGTCGGATCGACGAAGGACTTAAAACCAACCAGCTTGATGGAGGTAAGACGCATACGAGGTCCAGGCCTGAGCAAAGAATCCATCTTCCACCAACGCGGAAGACTGCTCACTTTGCCAAATAAGACAGCGGGAAGCAATCACCAACCGGCTACAAATCTGCCCGAGCCCGGCAAGCATCTTATGAACATCCAAGTCTGCCCCCAACAGAATCATTATTTTCCAATGAAATCATATAGGTAAAATGATATGCCATGAGTGCATAGATCAAGAAGTCAACCGGCTGTCATGAATGGGTTCTGCTGCACAACCCCTTTCACTGAGCCGGCAATACCCGCAATCAGCCGTGATCCACTGAAAAAATGAATGTTATGAGCCTGGGCAGGCTGTCAGCACGCTGTTTTCCCCACCTTTTGGACAGGCAATACCTCGATTGCCAAGGCGTGAATATCAGTCACCATCATGGTGCCCAGGGCAGTATAAATGGCTCGATGAATCTGTACCGGCGAGTTACCGGTAAAGGCCCGACTGGCAATCCGTACCCGAAAATGGCCGCGTCCATCACGGGCCCCGACATGGCCGACATGCTGCTGGCTCTCGTCAATGACTTCAAGCTGTTGAGGATCAAAAGCGGCTTCGATACTTGCCCGGATACGTTGCAGACGGTTCATGGCAGGACCCTACGAAATGGCCGGACCTGCACCTCTTGATACACCCCAGCCTCCACGTAGGGATCTGCATCGGCCCAACTACGTGCTGCCTCAAGATCCGCAAATTCAGCCACCATCAGACTCCCGTCAAAGCCGGCAGGACCCGGGTCTTCGGCGTCAATAGCCGGGAATGGTCCGGCCAACAATAAGCGACCGGCCTCGTGCAAAGCCTGCAAACGGGCCAGGTGGGCAGGCCGTACGGCCTGTCTTTTCGACCCCGAGTCGGAAACATCCAGAGCCATGATCGCATACCACATAACTCAGACCTCGAAACCAGCAGGCAGCATAGCCGCCCGCTTCACACGATATCTCCAAGAACCCCGGACTCGGTGGCAAATGGCCAGACCAGGCTGTTCAGGCTGTACCCGCACGCCGTGAATAACTCGGAGCTTGCGCATGTTAATGCTCAGGACGCATATGGGGAAACAACAACACATCACGAATCGACGCAGAATCGGTATACAGCATGACCAACCGGTCAATACCAATGCCCAGCCCGCCGGTGGGCGGCATACCGAATTCCAACGCTCGAATATAGTCGGCATCGAAATGCATGGCTTCATCGTCCCCCGCATCCTTGGCCTTGACCTGGGCACGAAAACGCGCCTCCTGATCCTCAGGATCATTCAGTTCGGAGAAACCATTGGCAATCTCCTTGCCAGCAATGAACAGCTCAAAGCGATCCGTCACTTCCGGATCCTGTTCGCAAGCCCTAGCCAAGGGACTGACTTCAGTGGGGTAATGGGTAATAAATGTTGGCTGCAGCAAGTCTGCCTCGACAGTTTTCTCAAAGATTTCCAATAGCAGTTTGCCCCAGCCATAGTCGTGCTGATAGGCAATCCCACGACGATCACAATAGCTACGCAAACTCTCAACATTACGCAACGCCGCCACGTCCAGCTCGGGGTTATGATGCTGTACCGCCTCAGCCAATGCCCACCTTCGGAAGGGGGGACCCAGATCGATATCACGCCCTTCCCAGGTGAGTGCGGTACGTTCCAGCACAGCCTCAGCGGTGTCGCGAATTAAATTTTCTGTAAGCTGCATGATTTCAGTGTAACTGGCATAAGCCTGATACAGCTCGAGCATCGTAAATTCGGGATTGTGCCGGGTCGAGACCCCCTCATTACGGAAATTACGGTTGATTTCGTATACCCGCTCAAACCCCCCAACCACCAAGCGCTTGAGATAGAGCTCGGGAGCCACCCGCAAGAACAAATCCATGTTCAGCGCATTATGGTGAGTGGCGAATGGCCGAGCCGTCGCCCCACCTGGAATCGGATGCATCATAGGGGTTTCCACTTCCATGAAGCCTCTGGATTCGGCTTCCAGCCATGAACGCATGAAACCGACAATTCGCGAACGCTTCTTAAAGGTTTCGCGGGTTGCCTCGGTGACGATCAAATCAACGTAACGCTGCCGATAGCGGCGCTCGACATCGGCCAGGCCATGCCATTTATCAGGTAATGGACGCAGACTCTTGGTCAGCAAACGCAGGATCCTGACCCGAACCGATAATTCACCGGTCCGAGTGCGCATCAAGGTTCCTTCAGCCCCAACAATGTCACCGACATCCCAGCTTTTGAAAGCATCGTAGCGGTCCTCTCCCACCGTAGTCTTGTGAACAAACAGCTGGATACGGCCGCTACGATCCTGAATCTGCACAAAACTGACCTTACCTTGGACCCGCTTGAGCATGATCCGACCGGCCACGGCAACGCGACGTTGCGTCCCCTCTACGGCTTCAACAGTCCAACGCTGACGATCAGAAAATTCCCGCTGCAACTGACCGGCAAGGCAATCGGGTCGGAAATCGTTCGGAAAGGCTGGGCCTTGCTCCCGGATAGTCTGCAGCTTGTCACGACGCTCGGCAATAAGGCGATTTTCGGTAGAGGAAGGCACAGGGGCGTCAGTCATGGATGGAGTCATTCTGGTTGAGAGTTACAAACAAGATTGAACGGGAAAAGTAATCCGTGCAATAGGGTGATGGTGAATTGGCTAGGTACCGGGGTTCAGTTATCGACCCGTCTGGCACCCGCTTGCAATCCTTGTTTCAAGGCCGCCTCGACAAACTCATCCAGATCACCATCCAGCACCCGCTGGGTGTCGGTGCGTTCCACTCCGGTACGCAAATCCTTGATGCGAGACTGGTCAAGTACGTAATTACGAATCTGGCTACCCCAGCCGATATCGGATTTGGTAGCCTCCAATGCCGTTTTTTCGGCATTACGCTTGCGTACCTCAATTTCATACAGCTTGGCAGCCAGCATCTTCATAGATCGATCACGATTGGCGTGCTGGCTGCGTTCCGTCTGACAGGCCACCACCACCCCGCTGGGGAGATGGGTGATACGTACCGCTGATTCGGTCTTGTTGACGTGCTGACCTCCGGCACCGGAAGATCGATACACATCAGTCTTCAGGTCAGCGGGGTTGATGTCGATGTGGATTTTGTCGTCCACTTCAGGAGAAACGAAGACCGAAGTAAAGCTGGTATGGCGTCGATTATCCGAATCAAACGGACTCTTGCGGACCAGACGATGAACCCCGATCTCGGCTTTGAGCCAACCGTAAGCATAATCGCCTTCGATACGGATTGTGGCGGATTTAATGCCGGCCACTTCCCCGCCGCTAACTTCGATCAGCTCGGTTTTCCAGCCCCGTGATTCGGCCCAACGGAGATACATGCGCAAGAGCATTTCCGCCCAATCCTGGGCCTCGGTTCCCCCGGCTCCAGCTTGTATGTCGACAAACGCGTTGCAAGCATCCATCTCGCCCGAGAACATCCGTTGAAACTCAAGCTTCTCGATCCAAGTTTCAAGTGCCGCCACATCCCGGGCTACGATGGCAAGCATATCGGTATCGCCATCGGCCTCAGTCAGGCCGAGCAAATCGGCTGCATCCTCAAGAGAGGTGTCCATCCGATCAAGTCCTGTAACGACCTGCTCCAATCGAGCCCGCTCCCGACCCAAGTCCTGAGCCCGCAGGGGATCATTCCATATATTGGGAAGTTCGAGCTCGCGACTTACTTCTTCAAGCCGCTCGCGTTTGCCCGGGTAGTCAAAGATACCCCCTAAGCGCACTCACGCGCTCCCGCAACCCAGCGATCCGGGTTCGAATTGGATTGGTTTCGATCATCATAAAATACTACTCAAAAGAGCGTGGATGCTAACAAATCAGTTAGCTTCTGTCTTGGTTCAAGAAGTAAATGCCCGCAAACACCACTCTAACAGAGGGCTCCAGGTGACCCCAAGCACCAGCAGTACCAGAGCATTGGCGGAAAGTACCCAGCGTAAGGAAAGGTCGGAATTGGGAGCCAGCTTGGTATCATCCGCGGGCTCATCAAAGTACATAACCTTGACGACACGCAGGTAATAATAAGCACTGATGATCGCAAACACCGCCCCAACAATCGCCAGCCACAACATACCGGCTTGGATAGCCGCCTGCAAAACGAGCAGCTTGGCAAAGAAACCAAACAGCGGCGGTACGCCGGCGAGTGAGAACATCACAATCAACATCATCCCGGCGAACCAAGGCGAACGCTGATTGAGCCCCTTGAGATCAGCAATCTGATCCGCTTCGAAGCCAGCACGAGACATGGCCAGAATGATCCCAAATGCGGCGGTAGCCATTAGCGAATAAGCCACGGCATAGAACACCGCACTGGCGTAGCCAAATGCAGTGCCCGCTGACAGGCCCAAGAACAGGTAGCCCATATGGCCAATGGTCGAGTAAGCCAGCATGCGCTTGAGACTGGTTTGCACAATGGCAACTAAGCTACCAATAACCAGTGACAACACCGCCAATACCGCCAACATTTGCTGCCAATACGGGCCCATGTTTCCCAATCCCAGATCAAGCAAGCGTAACGCCATGCCTACCGCCGCCAGCTTGGACACCGAACTGATAAAAATCGTTACGGCCGTTGGGGCGCCTTCGTATACATCTGGAAGCCACATATGGAACGGCACAGCCCCGAATTTGAAGGCAATACCCACCATCAGGAACACCAGACCAATCAGCATCAAGGTCATGTGAGGAGTCTGTGCAATCGCCGCATTGATTGTTGCCAGATCCAGTGAGCCGGTTGCACCATAGATCAGGGACATCCCATACAGCAGCATCCCCGATGACAGTGCACCCAGCACAAAATACTTAATCGCCGCTTCGGAGCAGAGCCGCGAATCCCGATCAAGTGCTACCAGGGCATACGATGACAAGGTTAGCAGTTCCAAACCTAGATAGATCATGACCAGGTTGCCGGCCGAAACCAGAAACATCACGCCGAGCAGGGCAAACAGCGTCAGAGTGTGAAATTCCCCAATGGCAATGCGCCGCTGGCGTAAGTAGGGGCTGGCCAACACCAGTACGATCGCCGTACAGAGAATCGAGAACAGGATGAGAATCTCGGCCAGCGTATCGTTGATAAACATGCCATAGAAAGCACTGGTCGCCGCCTCGCCATGGCCCCAAACGACCAACCCTGCAGTAAGCACCAGCGCCAGCATGGAAAGCCGGTGCAAGCCCATCGCAGAACGGTCGTCGCTGAACGCGTCCAGTAGCAGCAGCATGCAAATGGAGCCGGTAAGAAAAATTTCCGGTAACAGTACTATTACGTCATTCCAGCTCATCACGGCTTCCTTAGAGCTTGCTATGGCCGAGGGTATGCACCAACTCGGTAATGGGGGCGTGGATCAGGTGCACCAGCGGTTCAGGCCAGAAGCCCAGCCATAAAACCAGCAAGGCAAAAGATGCCAATACGAAAATTTCGCGCGCACTAATGTCCTTCATGGCGGCAACTTCGGGGCTACGAACTTCGCCCCAAACCACCCGCTTAATCAGCCAAAGCGTGTAACCCGCTCCAATCACCAAGGTGAAGGCCGCCGCCAGTCCTATCCACGGACTGGCATGGAAACTGGCGATGATAACCATAAATTCACCCACAAATCCTGAGGTTCCCGGTAGGCCGGCATTTGCCAGCCCGAAGAACACCATAAACAGTGCAAACCACGGCATCACATTCGCCAGACCACCGTAGTCCTTGATCATTCGCGTGTGCATTCGGTCGTACATCACCCCGATCGAGGTAAACATGGCACCGGAGATAAAACCATGCGAGATCATTTGTACCATCGATCCCTGGATACCAAGTTTGGCCATATCAACCGAACCGTCGCGTATCAGTATGAAAACAATGAACAGACCTAAGGTCACGAAGCCCATGTGCGCAACCGAGGAATAGGCCACCAGTTTTTTCATGTCTTCCTGGACTAGGGCCACATAGCCGATGTAAATGATGGCGATAAGGCTCAATGTGATCACTAACCAGGCAAAATGATCGGCGGCATCGGGGGTGATCGGTAAGGCGAATCGAATGAAGCCGTACCCGCCGATCTTCAACATCACCGCAGCCAATACTACCGAGCCCCCGGTCGGTGCCTCGACGTGTGCATCAGGCAACCAGGTGTGTACCGGCACCATCGGCACCTTGACGGCAAAAGCGATCAGGAAGGAGAAAAAGATCCAGGTCTGTTCGGTCATGGTCAGCGGCACATGTTGCATTGCCGCAATACTAAAATTACCCGTCTTCAAATATAGAAAAATCAGCGCCAACAGCATGAAGATCGAGCCGAACATCGTGAACAGGAAAAACTTGATCGTGGCGTATATCCGCCGTGGACCACCCCAGACACCGATGATGATGAACATCGGTATCAGCATGGCTTCAAAGAACACATAGAACAACAAAGCATCGGTTGCAGCGAAAATCCCGATCATCAACCCAGTCAGTACCAGCATTGCCGCCATGTACTGATGAACCTTGTCGCGGATCACTTCCCAGGCCCCCACGACAACCAGTACGTTAGTGAAACTGGTGAGTATGATCAGGGCGATGGAGATACCATCGACACCCAGCCCATAGCGGGAATGGATGGCTGGGAGCCAGGCATGCGATTCCACGAACTGCATAGCCCCGCTGTTGTAGTTATAACCAAACAACAACGCCAGGCTGAGAATAAAGGTTACCAAGCTGATCAGCAGGGTCAGCCAACGTGCTGTTGAAGGTCGATTTTGACCGGCAAAAAGCACAGGAATGGCACCCGCAATGGGTACCCAGATCAACAGACTAAGCAAAGGCCAGTGTGACATCGGCGGTTGACTTCCTTTCGATCAGGCATGTCCTGTGAACACAAATCCGGCAAGCAGCAGGATCAGGCCCAGGATCATTGCAAAGGCGTAGTGATAGACATATCCCGACTGCAGGACACGGAAGAATCGAGCCAGACGGGCAACCAGCGAAACGGAACCGTTGACCATCGCTCCATCGATCAAGGTACTGTCCCCGGCTTTCCATAAACCGCGTCCCAAACGTACCCCACCCTTGGCAAACAGGGCGAAGTACAGCTCATCGAAATAGAACTTGTTGCAAAGGACGCGATACAGTGGACCGAGCCCCTTGGCAATACGCCCGGCAAGACTCGGCTTGACCAGATACACATAGCTGGTTACCGCGATACCGGCCATAGCCACCCAAAACGGGGCACTTACGAAAGCATGCAGGGTGAAAGACTCCCAGTCCTGGAAGTGCCCAGCCATCTCCGCCAATACATTGTGTGCCGGCAAGACATAAATCGAGCTACCAAAAAATCCCCCGAACAGCAGCGGCTTGATAGCTACCGCCCCAATCAACAGTGAGGGAATGGCCAGCAAAATCAGTGGCAGTGTCACCACCCATGACGATTCGTGGGGAGGATGGGCAAGCACACCCGGCTCGTGTGAAGCATGTTCATCACCCTTGACAGCATGTGGATCGACCCGGAAACGCTCCTTGCCATGAAAGGTCAGATACATCATTCGGAAGGTATAGGTCGCCGTCACAAACACCCCCAGAAGCACGCTCCAATAGGCATAACCCGACCCCCACAGATGGGCATTACTAACTGCCTCGATAATTGAATCCTTAGAGTAGAACCCGGCGAACGGAGGAATTCCGCTCAAGGCCAGCGAACCCACCCACATGGTGATATAGGTGATCGGCATATATTTGCGTAAGCCACCCATGTGGCGCATATCCTGCTCATGATGCATGGCGATAATGACTGAGCCGGCCCCAAGAAACAGCAGCGACTTGAAGAAGGCATGAGTCATCAGATGGAAAATACCGGCGGCGTATGCGGAGGCACCGAGTGCCGCCACCATGTAGCCAAGCTGGGAAAGTGTGGAGTAGGCGATAACCCGCTTGATGTCATGTTGAACGATGCTGACCAGGCCTAGAAATAATGCCGTAGTGGCACCAATCACTAATACAAAGCTCAACGCCGTCGAGGAAAGCTCGAACAAAGGTGACATACGCGCCACCATAAACACCCCGGCGGTCACCATAGTGGCAGCATGGATCAGTGCCGAAATCGGGGTAGGACCTTCCATTGAATCCGGCAGCCAAACATGTAAAGGAACCTGGGCCGATTTGCCCATGGCGCCGGCGAACAACAGAAGGCTGATCAGGGTCGCTGCTGACCAGGCGTGGCCTGGCAAAATCTGGATGGTCCGTCCGACCAGCTCCGGCGCCCGCTGGAAGGCCTGCGCGTAATCCAGGGTACCGAGAAAATATACGACGGCTGCAATACCCAGCACAAAACCCATATCGCCGACACGGTTAACCAGGAATGCTTTGAGATTGGCATAGATCGCCGTCGGTCGCTTGTACCAGAAACCGATCAGTAGATAGGACACCAAACCGACCGCTTCCCAGCCAAAAAACAGCTGCATGAAGTTGTTACTCATCACCAACATGAGCATGGAAAAGGTAAACAGGGCGATATAGCTGAAAAAACGCTGGTAACCGGGGTCATCGGCCATGTAACCGATAGTGTAAATGTGCACCATCAGCGAGATGAAGGTGACTACCACCATCATGAGTGCAGTCAACCGATCAACCAGAAAACCGACATGGGCACTGAAACTCCCCACCTGAAACCAGGTGTAGAGGTTTTCATTAAAGCTATGCGCCCCACCCCATACCAACTGGTAGAAGACCCAGAATGACAATACACAGGATACAGCTACGCTAAGCGTAGCCACGCTGTGCGCACCAACGCGACCGATCTGCCGTCCCAACAGGCCGGCCAGTGCGGCGCCGGCGAGTGGTGCCAGAGCAATGATAAGCAGAGTGTGCATGGACAACATAGGGTTTCCTCAACCGTGCAAATCGTCGATTTCGGCGACATTGATGGTGCGCCGGTTACGGAAAATAAGTGTAAGTATGCCCAGACCAATCGCCGATTCAGCGGCGGCAACCGTCAGGATAAAGAACACGAATACCTGCCCGCCGACATCACCGAGATAGCGTGAAAAGGCGATAAAGTTCACGTTGACTGCCAGCAACATCAATTCGATTGCCATCAACAGCACAATAACGTTCTTACGATTGATGAAGATCCCTGCCAGGGCAATGCAGAACAGTACTGCTGCAAACACGATGTAATGTGCCAGGGTGATCATGACTTGGGCTCCTCTTTGCATTCTGCAGGCATACTGACCAGGCGTACCCGTTCACGAGGCTTGGCCTGGACCTGTTGGGAGGGGAATTGGTGGCGTACGCCCTTCCGACGCCGTAAGGTCAAAGCCACCGCAGCAACCATGCCAACTGTGAGAATCAGCGCTGCAACCTCAAACGGCAGCAGATATTCGGTGTACAGAGCCTGTCCGATCCAGGCCACATTGGACAAGCCATCTACACGGGCCGGATTGGCTGGGGGTACCACTTGCATGGCCCGTATCCCGATCAGAGCCAGAATCTCCAGCAGCATGACCACGGCAACACCCAAGCCTATGGGAAGATAACGGACAAAGCCCTCTCGGGTTTCGGCAACCTGGATATCCAGCATCATTACCACAAACAAAAACAGCACCATGACTGCACCCACATAGACCACGATTAGGGCCAGTGCGAGAAATTCAGCCTGCAGCAACATCCAGATACAAGCTGTGCTGAAAAACGTAAGTACCAGGCTCAACACCGCATGCACGGGGTTGCGCAGGCCAATCACCCCCAGGGCGGCAAGCACTGAGATGCTGGCAAAAAAGTAGAAGGCGGCGAGCTGTATCGTCATACTAATAGTTCCTCGATCAGCGGTATGCCGCATCCTTGGCACGGTTATCGGCAATGTCCTTTTCGAACCGGTCACCGATGGCCAGCAATTGCGGCTTAGTCAACACATTCTCTCCGCGATGTTCGAAATGGTATTCGTGGACATGGGTCTCTACGATGGAATCAACCGGGCAACTTTCCTCACAAAAGCCGCAATAAATACACTTGAAAAGATCAATTTCGTAGCGGGTGGTCCGTCGCTGACCGTCTTCACGCGGTGCCGAATCAATAGTGATGGCCAGAGCCGGACACACTGCCTCGCACAACTTGCAGGCGATGCAGCGCTCCTCACCATTAGGGTAGCGACGCAATGCGTGTAAGCCCCGGAAACGGGGTGATTTGGGAATGTGTTCCATTGGATAGCGCATGGTGTACTTGCGCTTGAACAGATAGCCCAGGGTGAGCCCAAGTCCACTCAGCAGTTCGAGCAGCATTAAACTCTTGAAATAATGGATGACACGAGACATCGATTCAAGCCCCTGGTGTGACAATGTGGAAAAACTTCAGAACCCCCGCAACCAGAACCCAGGCCAGGCTGATCGGGATAAAGACCTTCCACCCCAGACGCATAATCTGGTCATAGCGGTAACGTGGAAAGGTGGCACGAAACCACAAGAACAGGAAGGCAACAATAAAGGCTTTGGCGAACAGCCAGAAGAAACTGCCGGCACCGATCCAACCCCAGGTTTCAGGAAACGGACTGGCCCAGCCACCGAAGAACAGAATCGGTACCAGAAAGCTCACCAGAATCATGTTCGCGTATTCGGCGAGGAAAAACAGGGCGAAGGTTGCCCCCGAATATTCAACATGAAAACCGGCCACAATCTCTGACTCACCTTCGGCGACATCAAAGGGTGAGCGATTGGTTTCAGCCACCCCGGAAACGAAATAGATCACCAATACCGGTAACAGGGGTAACCAGAACCAGTGCAGCACTCCACCCGCCTGAGCCTCGACAATACGGCTCAGATTCAGGCTTCCCGCCAACACCAGGACACTAACCAGAGCCAAACCCATGGCTAATTCGTAAGAAATAACCTGAGCCGCCGAGCGCATCGCACCCAGTAACGCATAACGGGAATTGGATGCCCAGCCAGCAATAATGATGCCGTACACCCCCAGTGAAGTCATCGCCAGCAGATACAAAATACCCGCATTGGCATTGGACAATACCAGGCCCTGGTCGAAGGGAATAACCGCCCAGGCGGCCAAGGCCGGCGTCAGCACCAGCAGCGGCGCCAGAAAGAACAGCGGCTTATCGGCATTGGTTGGAACGATCATTTCCTTGATCAGTAACTTGACCACATCTGCAAAAGCCTGCATCAATCCCAGCGGACCTATCTGGGTTGGGCCCAAGCGTACATGCATCCAGCCAATGACCTTGCGTTCCCAATACACGAACATGGCTACCGCAAGTACCACAGGAAGAACGATCGCGAGGATTTTCGCAAGAGTCCATAGGATGAGCAGCAGATCCGATGCCATGTGTTTATACCTTGCTGATCGTGAGGACCTGGCCGTACTCCGGCAAGGTCAGGGTCTCGGGATGGTGCGATTCGATCCACACGGTACCCAACGGCACTCGTGGATCGGCTCGCACCGGAAGGGTCACGCCATCCACCTGGGCCGAAGCGCCATCCTGCAAGCCTTGGGCGGCGATATCATCGATATGCATAGCGATTTCTGCGGGTCGACTGAGAGGATGTCGAGACAATGCCGCGGCACGACGCAGTACCGGATCGGTGCGGTAAATCGGTCGCGTTGCCAAGCGCACCAGACCGACTGTAGGCCATGTAAATTCTGCTAGGCCATGACCCGCTGTCACGGTCTGTTCCAGTACAGGATGCAGCTCCCCACGCAATTCCTCGAGTCGGGTAAAGCCGAAGCCGGGCAATTTGAGTCGCTCACCCAGAGCCCGCAAAACACGCCATCCAGGCCGCGCTTCACCCGGCAGGCGAGCCGCACTAGCCACCTGCTGAACCATACCATCCAGATTCACCAGCGTCGCATCCACTTCGGGTAGCAAGCCGATCGGTAGAAGTACGTTGGCGACTTCACGCAAGCGTTCGTTAGAAAAAGCGGAGAAAGCCACCACCAACTCGGCACTGGAGAGAGCCTTGAGCGCGGTTCCACTGTCAGCAAAATCTTCCAACTCAGCGTTATACAGAAGGTAGGCCTGACGCGGTGCGGCCAGCATGGACCGTGCATTCAAACCATCCTGCCCCGGCAGTACTCCAGCCCGAGCCAGACCCAAGTCATTGGCACCGAGTGGCAGCTCATTGAAATCTGCTCCGGTTGCCGTCGCCAGATAGTGCAGCAGTGCCCGCAACCAGGATGCTTCGGGATGCTGGGCAGCGGCATGGCCGAACATTACTACTGCATGTTCCGCCCCAGCCAAAGCCTCGACCAATACCCGGTCGTCATCATCCGCGGTAACCATAGCGACACGGTCACGCAATCCTGCATCGATCTGGGGTGCATGATCGCGTTCTGAAGCGACCCGCACCAGGGCTGCCAATCGATCCACCAGTTGTTGGGGAGCAACGACCATCTCCGAGGCAAACTTGAAATTAGCATCGAACCGTGCCGGATTCAGGGCATAGATGTGTGCCCCACGCTTAGCTGCCTGGTGTAAGCGATGGTTGACCAGAGGAATTTCATACCGAAGATCAGAACCCACTAACAGGGCGACCTGTACCTCCTGCAGTTTTGCTGCAGGCAACTCAAAAGGTTGTCCTACCGGGGCATCGGCAAAATCCAGAACATCCAGACGGTGATCGATATGTGGACTACCAAGACCCTGCATGAGGTGGGATAAAAGCCAGCCTTCTTCGCACGACACCCCCGGCTGTACCAATGCTCCTACATTGGCACAGGGAAAATGACCTAACCCGGCTACGACAAACTCTAAAGCATGGTCCCAATCAGTCTCCTGCCAGGTACCGTCGCGCTTGACCATAGGTTGGGTAAGGCGATCACCAGCCACCAGACCTTGGTGGCTATAGCGGTCACGGTCGGAAAGCCAGCACTCATTAATCGCTTCGTTGTCGCGAGGCACAACGCGCAACGCCTCACCATGGCGACTATGCACCCAGAGGTTGGAGCCCAATGCATCGTGGTAACCAATCGACGGCTTGGCAATCAACTCCCAGGCTCTGGCCCGAAAGCGGAAGACCTTGTTGGTCAAGGCGCCGACCGGGCATACATCGATGATGTTTCCGGAAAGCTCACTGTCGAGGTTCTTGCCGATGTAGGTACCGATCTCAAGATGCTCGCCGCGACCCATACCCCCAAGCTCGTAAGTGCCGGCAATCTCGCTGACAAAGCGCACACAACGCGTACACAGGATGCAGCGGGTCATATCGGTAGCAATCAACGGCCCTATGTCTTCATCGGCCAACACCCGCTTGCGCTCAATAAAGCGGGATACCGACCGACCATAGCCCAAGGCCAAATCCTGCAACTCGCACTCACCACCCTGGTCACAGATTGGACAGTCCAGTGGATGGTTAATCAGTAAAAATTCCATGACGTTACGCTGCGCCTTGAGCGCGCGTTGGGAATGCGTGAAGATTTTCATCCCCTCCATGACCGGCGTTGCACAGGCAGGGGCCGGCTTGGGCATCTTCTCTACCTCGACCATGCACATACGGCAATTGGCCGCGATGGGCAATTTGTGATGATAGCAAAAACGAGGAATGGCAATCCCGGCAATATCGGCCGCCTGGATAATCATGCTGCCTTTGGCCACTTGCAGAGCCTGGCCATTGATCTCGATATTGACCAGCTCAGGGGCCGGAGTGGTATTTGCTTGTGCGCTCATGACTGTGTGCTGTTTCCTTCAGAGCCGGCTCAGGCCGCCTGTCCCAACTGCTCTTCGACCATGGAGCGCTTATGGGTGACGTAGTACTCGAATTCATTCCAGAAGTGCTGTAGGAATCCCTGCACCGGCCAAGCTGCCGCTTCACCGAACGCACAGATAGTGTGGCCCTCAATCTGCCCTGCAATAGCCTTGAGCCGATGCAGATCTTCGACCGTACCCTGGCCATCGACGATCCGTGTCAACACCCGGTACATCCAACCGGTACCTTCCCGGCACGGGGTACATTGACCACAGGACTCGGCATAATAGAAACGACTGATCCGCTGACAGGCTTTGACCATGCAGGTGCTGTCATCCATCACGATGACTGCACCGGAACCCAGACCCGAGCCGGCTTTCTGCAGCGAATCATAGTCCATGGCACAAGCCAACATGACCTCGGCAGGTAGCACCTTCATTGAAGAACCACCCGGAATCACCGCTTTCATGGTACGGCCTTCGCGTACTCCACCGGCCAATGTCAGTAAATCCTTAAAGGGTGTACCCAGACGGATTTCGTAATTTCCCGGCTTGCAAACCTGACCAGAAACCGAAAAGATCTTCGCGCCTCCGTTGTTGGGCTTGCCAAGATTCAAAAACCACTCGCTACCGTTGCGAAGAATCACCGGTACCGAGGCATAGGTCTCGGTGTTGTTGATCGTAGTCGGCTTGCCATACAAACCAAAATTGGCCGGAAATGGCGGTTTGAAACGTGGCTGTCCCTTCTTACCTTCGAGCGATTCCATCAAGGCCGTTTCTTCACCACAAATGTAGGCCCCGGCTCCCAGCGCATTATGGATTTCACAATCGATGCCCGAACCCTGGATGTTGGTGCCAAGTAAGCCCGCGGCAATGGCTTCGCCGAGAGCTTCTTCCAGATGTTCAAAAGGCTCATGGTGAAACTCACCGCGCAGATAGTTATAGGCTACGCTCGAACCGGTGGCATAACAGGCAATGGCCATGCCTTCGATGACTGCATGGGGGTTGTAACGAAGGATATCGCGATCCTTGCAGGTACCCGGTTCGGATTCATCCGAATTGCAGAGTATGTATTTCTGCTCGGTTGTATTTCGCGGCATAAATGACCACTTGAGACCAGTGGGAAAGCCGGCCCCCCCGCGACCACGCAAACCGCTTTCCTTGACCGCATTGATAATGGAAGCCGGGTCGGGTTGGTCAGCAAGAATTTTCTTCCACGCCTGATAACCACCTATCTTGAGGTAGTTTTCCAAGGACCACGGCTTATCAAAATGCAGTGTGGTCAGACAGACCTGATGTTCTTCGGGAGCGGGACCGACAGCCATGCTTCGCCTCACTTCAACTCGTCAAGAATACGATCCACCTTCTGGGTGGTCAGATTTTCATGATAATGGCCATCGACCGTCATCATCGGGGCCCCGCAACAGGCGGCCAGACACTCTTCTTCTTTCTTCAGATAGATACGCCCATCAGGCGTACTATCACCCAGGCGGATACCAAACTTGGCCTCACAATGGCGCACGATGTCTTCGGCACCATTCAACCAGCAGGAAATATTGGTGCATATCGCTATGTGGTGGCGACCTACGGGCGCCAGCTCGAACATCGAATAAAAGCTGGCCACTTCATAAGCCCATATCGGGGGGATATCCAGATACCGGGCCACAGCGGTAATCAGCTCATCAGTAAGATGTCCTCCGTTCTGGTCTTGGGTCGCTGCCAATCCCTGGATAACGGCCGAGCGCTTACGATCGGGTGGAAATTTGGCCGCCCAATAATCGATCCGCTCCCGAGTTGCAGTGCTGAGAAGCGTCGTTGGATCAACATTCTTCACTTGTGCAAAATGGCCTGTAGCCTTCATCAGTTACTCCACACAGACTCAGCGATCTATCTCGCCAAAGACGATGTCATAGGTGCCGATCATGGCTACCACATCGGGCAGCATGTAGCCCCGGATGACTGCATCCATGGAAGACAGGTGGGCAAAACCGGGGGCTCGCAACTTGACCCGGAAGGGCTTGTTGGCACCGTCTGAAATCATGTACACGCCAAACTCGCCCTTCGGAGCCTCTACTGCGGAATAGACCTCACCCTGGGGTACGCAATACCCCTCGGTGAACAATTTGAAGTGGTGGATTAACGATTCCATATCCCGCTTCATTGCTTCGCGCGAGGGTGGTGCAATCTTGTTGTTGCCCACCATCACCGGCCCGGGATTGCGGCGCAACCAATCCACACACTGACGGATGATCCGGTTGGACTGGCGCATCTCGGCGATACGTACCAGATACCGATCGTAACAGTCACCATTGACACCTACGGGAATGTCAAAATCCATATCGGCATAGGTGGCATACGGCTGTTTCTTGCGGAGATCCCAAACGATACCGGAACCACGTAACATCGGACCGGACATCCCCCAGGCACGTGCCAACTCAGGACTGACCACACCAATATCTACGGTACGTTGCTTCCAGATGCGGTTTTCTGTAAGCAGGTTTTCATACTCGTCGACGCGTCCCGGAAATGCGTCGGTAAAGGCGTCGAGAAAATCCAGCATCGAGCCCTCACGCCAGCCGTTCAGGCGTTCGAGGTCGGCACCCTTATGCCAAGGCGATTTGTGATATTGCGGCATCTGCTCGGGAAGGTCACGGTAAACACCCCCGGGCCGATAATAGGTGGCATGCATGCGTGCCCCCGAAACGGCCTCATAACAGTCCATCAGTTCCTCTCGCTCGCGGAAGGCATAGAGAAAAACCGCCATCGCACCCAAGTCAAGAGCACTGGACCCCAGCCACATCAGGTGATTGAGAATACGAGTAATTTCATCAAACATAGTGCGGATGTATTGCGCCCGAAGCGGAGCTTCTATCCCACACAGTTTCTCGATAGCCCGAACGTAGGCATGTTCGTTGCACATCATCGAGACATAATCCAGTCGATCCATGTAGCCGATCGACTGATTGAAGGGTTTGGATTCGACCAGCTTTTCGGTGCCTCGATGCAGCAAGCCGATATGCGGGTCGGCTCGCACCACTACTTCACCATCCATCTCCAGCACCAGACGCAACACGCCATGAGCAGCCGGATGCTGGGGGCCAAAATTCAACGTGTAATTACGGATTTCCTGCACCACTCAATTCTCCTGCCAGTGATCAGCTGCCTCGGCACTGGCCTGCTGGTAACGCGAATCTTGCCGGATCACACGCGGTACGTTGATTCGCGGCTCGATCGAAACCGGTTGATACACGACTCGACGTTGTTCCGGGTCGTAGCGAACCTCGACATTGCCAATCAATGGAAAATCCTTACGGAATGGATGCCCTACGAAACCGTAATCGGTCAGGATCCGCCGCAAGTCAGTATGCCCTTCAAAAACGACACCGAACAGATCAAATGCCTCGCGTTCGAACCAGTTGGAACCCGGCCAAATGCCGGTCACCGAGGGCACTCGTGGCACCGCATCATCCACACAATATACGCGTACTCGTAAACGCCAATTGTGCTCCAGAGAGAGCAAATGCAATACTGCGGCGAAACGCCGCGACATCTGTACATCGCGCTGTCGCTCGTTCCAGTCAAAACGTCCCGGCCCCTGACCCTCGACCCCGCGCGAGAAACCTTGTCCGGTCACCTCTTCGGAAGTCGCCCATTCATCTTCACCGTAGTTAAGATAGTCGACCCCGCACAAATCGGCGAGCTGTTCGAAATGGAATTCGGACTCATCACGTAGTGCCATGGCCACTTCCAACAAATCCTCGGCAGGGACTTCAATGGTGGTTTCACCCAGGGTCTCGCAGACCGATTCGAGTTTCGAGCCAAACCGGGCGGTAAGCCGTTCGGCAAGAGTTCTCGCAGATGTTGCACTCATAGCGAATCCTTCTCAGCGCGCGATAGTTTGGGTACGGCGGATTTTCTTCTGCAACTGCAGAATACCGTGAATCAATGCCTCGGCAGTCGGGGGACACCCCGGCACATAGATATCGACGGGGACAATACGATCACAACCGCGAACCACTGAATAGGAATAGTGGTAGTAGCCCCCGCCATTGGCACAAGAGCCCATGGAAATGACCCACTTCGGGTCAGGCATCTGGTCATAGACCTTGCGTAATGCCGGGGCCATCTTGTTGACCAAGGTTCCAGCGACAATCATCACATCCGATTGACGGGGGGAGCCACGGAACACCACTCCATAACGATCCAGATCAAGACGCGAAGCACCCGCATGCATCATTTCCACCGCACAGCAGGCCAACCCGAAGGTTACCGGCCACATCGATCCGGTGCGTGCCCAATTCATCAAGGCATCGACCGAGGTCGTTACCACACCACGTTGCAGAACCGGATTGTCGGGAGTGGGTCGAAGAATATCGTCTACAAAATCAAGAGGCGCCGGGTTGTGCATCACCCGATCGATGGATTGGATTACTCCCATTCCAACGCTCCTTTTTTCCAGATATAGATGAAACCAATCGCCAGCAAACCGATAAACAGGCCCATCTCGATCAGTGCGATCAGCCCCACGCGCTCAAACACTACTGCCCAGGGAAACATGAAAGCAATTTCAAGATCGAAGATAACGAACAGAATCGCCAGCAGATAATAGCGCACATCAAATTTTATGCGCGCGTCTTCAAAAGCCTCAAAGCCACATTCATAAGGTGAGAGTTTTTCGGGCTCTGGCCGGTGTGGCGCAGCCAGAATTCCGATGCCAATCAGAACGATACCAAGACCGGCTGCCACGGCCAGGAACAGAACTACAGGCCAATATTCGGCAAGTACGCTCACGTTCGCACTCCCTTCGCGCAATGATGCGCATCAATGGCCGCCAACAATAAACGGCCGGGTTAAATATGGTGCCCAGGGCGGGACTCGAACCCGCACAGCTTGCGCCACTACCCCCTCAAGATAGCGTGTCTACCGATTCCACCACCTGGGCAGGGTTACACTGATTATTGATTACTGGGTACTCGAATTCAGGGCCTCGTCTTCTTGGGCTTCGGCTTGGACTTTGCTTCAACGGGGGCCGAAGGAGGTTGTTCCACGCGCACGGGCGGCGCCGCCCGTGACGTCGCTGTTTGGGGTGCAGATACCGGTGCCGGGGTCGCTTTCCTGGCAGTGGGCTGTACCGTCTGCCCGGCCATGACGCCAAGGCCAGGACGTACTTTCTGCAAACCCTGGTGACTGAGGTAGATCGCCATAACCAGACTGACTACAAAAAAAATGGCCGCCAAGGCGGCGGTTGCCCGACTGAGAAAACTGGCCGAACCACTCGCCCCGAATACTGTACCCGATGCTCCACCACCAAATCCGGCACCTGCATCGGCACCCTCACCACGCTGCAAAAGAATCAACACGATCATCGTCGCAGCGACCAGGATGTACACAATGGAAAACAGAGTAAACATGAAATTGAAGTCTTCAGTCTGCGCCTGCAGCGTTTAACAAGCTGCTGCACAGATCGCTAAAAAATCCGCCGCCTGCAGTGAGGCGCCGCCCACGAGACCACCATCGATATCCGCCTCAGAAAACAACTCAGCGGCATTGTCCGGCTTGACGCTACCGCCATAAAGAAGCCGCGTCATCCGGGCAAGTTTAGCATCCCGCCCGGCCAGTTGGCTACGGATGAATGCATGAATCTGCTGGGCCTGATCGGGACGGGCGGTGTGCCCGGTCCCAATCGCCCAGATGGGTTCATAGGCAATGATCGCAGCGGTGAAAGCGCTCAATCCACACTGCTCAAGAACCGTGCCTAGCTGTCGTTGAATCACTTCTTCGGTCTTCCCGGCCTCACGCTCTTCAAGGGTTTCGCCGAGGCACAGTACCGGTTGCAAGCCGGCTGACACCGCAGCCAGGAATTTGGCGGCAACCACGGCATCACTTTCAGCGTGGTATTGACGCCGTTCCGAGTGCCCTACCAGCACGTACTCGGCACCCATATCCCGCAACATCGAGGCCGCCACCTCTCCGGTGTAGGCCCCCTCGGCATGTTCACTCAGGTCCTGAGCACCCACTGCAAGCTCACCGGTAGTCGCCGCCTCAACCGCGGCGCCCAAATATGGAAAGGGTGGAAACACGACCCGATCACAGCTCGGGGACGATGTTACCTTGACCCGGTCTATCCACTCACGGGTCGAGTGCATCGAACCCTGCATTTTCCAGTTACCCGCAACCAACATTCGGCGCATGTTCATTGGATCCTGGGGCGAATAGTGCGCAGGATAACCATGTCACTCCCATCCGGCAACGCAGGTCATTTCGTAACATCCTGAACAACGTAGCAAGACGGGGGAAACTCGTGGTTAATTGACTGGCCATCCGACTCAATACCTGGCAGAAGATACGCGTGGCCGGGACTCGATCAAATCAAGCGAATCTCGTGCAGCCGCTGCTGTAAGGAGGCTTGCGCCGTGATTGCTTCGGGATAGCGATTGGGGGGTTCCGCATCAATGCAAGCAGGCAGCACATCAATAAGGAAATCTGGGTTTGAATGCAAAAAGAAAGATGCGGAGTAACGAGGCTTGTGCGCATCCCCACCTGATGAATTGACCACCCGATGCATGGTAGAGGGATACATATGATGGGTCAGGCGTTGCAGCATGTCACCAACATTGACCACGATGACATCCTCTGCCGCACGGTAATGGGTAGCCAGGTTCCTTGCCGCGTAAGCACCTCTAAGCCGGCTGCACTCGCTCCCACCAGAGGAGTGATGAGATTGATGTCCTCGTGGCTACCAGCCCGAACATTGGGTCTATCGAGATTCTCGATGGGTGGGTATTCGTTTCCACTGTTAATCAAATGCACCGGAATACCATGGCCACGAATACAGCAAAAACTAAACTCCCGGTAAACCGCACCAATGTTCGGCAACATAAGTTTTGCGATCGCTTGCATAACAGCGCCTATCCACTGTGGGCACTGCCCATGTCATCAGGCTCTCTCCTCTTTCAATAGAAGATTCTTAGCGGCTGCACGAACTACGATAGCCAGACGTTCTGCCAGTTGTTGAACCTGCTCAGCATCGAGCCCCTCAATGGTTACCCGAACCAGTGGTTCAGTTCCCGAGGCCCGCAGCACCACCCGCCCTGAAGCACCCAATATCTGCTCAATCTCGTTCCGGACGCCTATCACCGACTCTGCAGCAAGCACCGCTTCGGCCTGGAAGCGTACCGGTACGTTAATCATCCTCTGTGGCAGTTTATGCAGCAACACGCGCGGTGAGTCCAAGGCACAATCCAGCGATTGCAAGGCTTCGAGCACCGCCAACGCCGCAATCAAACCATCCCCGGCAGGAGACCGGTCGAGACACAGCAAATGCCCTGAGGTCTCCCCCCCAAGCAGACCACCGTGCTCACACAACACATGGCGTACATTACGGTCACCTACTGGAGCACGCAGAAATTCGACCCCCAGTTTTCGTAACGCCAAATCCAGAGCATGATTACTCATCACCGTGCCGACCACCGGCCCCTGCAAGTGCCCGTGCGACAAGCGACTGCAGGCCAGGATGTACAACAGATCATCACCGTCAACCACCCGCCCCCTATGATCGACCATCATTACCCGGTCGCCATCACCATCGAAGGCAATACCCAACTCGGCATGTGCGGCACGTACTGCATCACTCAAGGCCTGCGGGTAGGTCGAGCCAACGCCGGCATTGATATTGAATCCGTTCGGCTCGGCACCAATAAGCTGTACCTCAGCACCCAACTCGGCAAAAACCTGGGGCGCAACTTGATAGGTTGCCCCATGCGCACAATCAAGGACCAGCCGCCGCCCGCGCAAGGAAAATCCCTCGCCTACGGTAGACAGGCAGAATTCGGCATAGCGATGGATGGCATCGGCCCAATGACTCACCTTGCCAAGCTCACGCGATGCCACGCAGCGCAGGGGTTGCTCAAGCATCGTTTCCAGATCCCGCTCGATCTGGTCAGCCAACTTCTCCCCGTCGGCACCAAAAAACTTCACTCCGTTATCGGTATAGGGATTGTGCGAGGCGCTGATTACAATACCGGCACTGGCCGACATGGATCGAGTCAGCCATGACACCGCCGGGGTGGGTAGAGGACCCAACAAGCGCACATCCGCACCGGCTGACACCAATCCGGCTTCGAGCGCCGATTCGAACATGTAACCCGATACCCGGGTATCTTTGCCGATCAGCACCAGTGGTCGCTGCTGACCGTTGCCAAGAACGCGTCCGGCAGCATACCCAAGGTGCAACATACAGTCCGGGGTAACCGGCCACTCCCCTACGCAACCACGAATTCCGTCCGTTCCGAAATACTTACGGGGCGGGCCGGAAATGTCCGCAGGCGGACAGGAAAGCGGCTTATTCATCGTCATCAGCCCATATTTTTTGCGAATTCCCGTCTGCACGTCCTTCACCCATCGGGGGCGCATATTCAAGCAAGCCCTGCCAGACCCGAAGGGCATCCCGGGTTGCCGCCACATCGTGAACTCGGACGATACGAGCCCCGCGTTGTGCTGCAAGCAATGCTGCCGCAACCGAACCCGCTTCCCGTTGCTGCGGGTCTTCATGACCGGTCAGTACCCCGATCATCGATTTTCTGGATAAGCCAGCCAAAACCCCGATACCCAGGTCAGTAAAACGCTGCAATGCCTGCAGTAGTTGCAAATTGTGCTCAAGGGTCTTGCCAAAGCCAAAGCCGGGATCAACCAGGATCCGCGAGTGGGCAATACCCGCAAACTCACACGCCAGCAGCCGGTCAGCAAGAAACCGATACACCTCACCGACCACATCATCGTAATGAGGGTGCTGTTGCATGCTGCGCGGCTCA
>QILI01000019.1 GCA_003233305.1 Mizugakiibacter sp. | reverse complement strand
GTCGTGGCAATATCTTCTCTCGCCGCACTGGCCCTGGAAGTGCCGAACGACGACGCAGCGATTCTTGCCGCGATCGATGCGCGCATGAACGAGGTCTATGTGGGAAGCTTCCGGCGTTGTTGTGATGGCTTGATCGAGTCACTGGATGAGGAATGGGTCGGTAAGGCTAGTGAGTATTCAATCACTGAATCACCGGCCTGGCACGGCGTCGGCAGTGGCTGGCAGGCCCATCGCGAAGAGCTGCTCAGCCTGGTGCCTGTAGCGCCACGGGACATCCTCGCTGATCGCTTTCCACAAGCCAAAAATGTCGCTCGGCTGGCTGCCCCACTGTGGGCAATGGGAAAAACCTGCTCGGCCGAGCAACTGCAACCGGTCTATCTGCGCAATAAAGTGGCGCTGACCCGTGTCGAACGTGAGGCGCTGCGTTGACATTACGAGATCCACTACATTGGCGTTCAACCTCCGTTGGGGGCCACGGAAGCCACGGGAGCAGGAAGCGGGTTACTGGGCACCAGCAGCAGTGACGGTAATTGTTGGATGGTGTCAGCATTTTTGGGCCGATGGAAACTTGAGGTTTGTTTGGGTCTGACAAATCCACAGCCCCCTGAGGGTGGAAATAGCAGGATATAACAGGTGAAGTGGGTATTCCCTGGCAACTGCACCGGTAGAGTGATCTTCTGGGTGGTCTTGCGTACATAGTCACCCAGCCACTGATTCAATAGTGAAACGTTTCCTGGAGCCCAACTCGTGCTGAACACGGTACTGTGATAACCGATAAGCTGTCGATTGTGCAAGAGCCGATTACCTTGGGGGAGATGGGCTCGGAATGCGGGCATCCGGGGAGCGGACTGCCAGGCTTTCTCAGGCAAATACAAGCTGCCATTAGGAGCGTAAAGCTTCAATATGGGTTCCGCTTTACTGGCCAGCGGAGTGGTCTTGCGCTGGGATACCCGGGATGACACCGGAGGGATTGTCTGAGCTTGGACCTGTGGTGCCACGGGAAACGGCACAGGTTTTGGTGAAACCGGCTGCTGAGCAGGAATTAGCCTGACCATCAGAACCTGGCCGGCAGACGCTGGATAGTGACTATGCCAGGCATCGGCTGGCCGCAGCAAAGTATAAAAAAAGAGGCTGTGGATGACCAGTACCAGCGTCCAGGCAGCCACTCGCAGCCAATGCTCCGATCCCCAGAGCAGCCACTTCGGGTGCCGCGGGGTACGACCCGCATGATCGAAGCCATACGCCACGCCTGATTCCTCCGTCACCCCTATCAACCCTTACCAGACTTAAGACCGGATATTTCGTGGAATATCCGGTCTTAATCGTGATTTACATCAGGGCCCGTTATAGATGCCACAAAAAGACGGCGCGGAGTACGCGCCGTCTGAGCTTTCAAGTAAGTGAAAAACCTTACTCAATCTCCAGCGGGTGAAACAATCTGCTGTATTCGCACCCGGATACGCTGTCCCGGCTGTTGCTGGGTGCGGGTCCGATAGTCGGTACCCTGATAACGATAGGTGACATCGTAACCCAGTAAGCGTTCACTATGCTGCCAACGGGTCTGCGTGCGGCATTGTTCACGGCTTGGTACATAGCGTTGTTCGCGGGAATAATAACCATCGTTGCGGGAGGTATTATTACCAATCGCACCGCCAATCACGGCCCCGGCAATGGTTGCAGCAGTGCGCCCATTACCGTGGCCGACGGTATGACCCAGAGCCCCACCGATCACGGCACCGAGCAAGGTCGATGCGGTGGAGTCAGGGTTGTGGTAGCGCACCCGAGCCGTGGTATAAGCCGGTTGCCGATAGCAGATATCACGAGATACCGGACGGCGCACCTGCGTATAAACCGGATGTACCGACACCACCCTAGCCCAGGCATAACGTACTGTCGTGTCCGGGTCGCGCCAATTGCCCTGGCCGGGCACCCATCCGGGTGAATCAGCCCAAGCCGGTCCGGCAATAAGCGTCAGTGAGGCCACCAAAAGCAGCGGTTTGAGCCAACTCTTCTTGTTCATGCTGCACCTCCGTTACGACAGGGATTACCTGATTCCTAAACTACCCGGTTCAACTGAATCCGGCTTGAACCGGAATCGAAACCGGTAAGACTCGTTCAGCTTCAGTCTGCTGCGGATACTTACCTGTCACCCAACAGATATCCGTATTCGTTCAGTTACCAATCATTTTTTGCCACAGCCAGAAGCCGTGCCCGCAATCAAATAATGGCTGGAACTTCCGAGGCGCGTTAACGACCTGCGGGATCCCGGATTATGGTTAAATGGATCACCATCGTTACAAGTCCATAAAAATTCTGACCTGCCGTTCCATACCCTCGCTACAATCTACATAGTTCGACAGGCTACCGGGCCCGCGTCTCCCACGTCACAGGAGTTGATGCACCATGATTCAGCCATCGCAGATTCGCAACATCGCTCTGGTCGGCCATGCCGGTAGCGGCAAGACGACGATATTTGAGGCACTGCTGCATACCGCCGGCCTGACCCGCACTCCGGGCAATATCGAGCGTGGCAACACGGTTTCCGACCATGAACCACTGGAAATTCAGCATGGCCATTCCATGCAAACCTCGCTGGCGAGCATTGAAAGGCCGGACCTACGCATCAATCTGATCGACACCCCCGGCTATCCTGACTTTCGCGGTCCTACTCTGAGCGCCCTGCATGCGGTCGAAACCGCCGTCATTGTGATCAATGCCAGCAACGGTATTGAATACGGCACTCGGCAGATGATGCATTACGCACGCGAATGTCATTTGCCCCGGGTGCTGGTCATTAATCATATTGATGCTGACGACTTGAATCTGCCCGCATTGATCAACGATATACGGGAAGAATTCGGCTCGGAATGTCTGCCTGTGCAGCTCCCTGCCGAGGGCGGCACACAAATTCTGGATGCCTTTTTCCAGCATGAAGGTAAAGCCGATTTTGACCGGCTGGCTGATGCACACCAGCGCATTCTTGACCAGGTAGTGGAAATCAACGAACGCGTCATGGGCCGCTATCTTGATCAAGGCGAAGACGCACTCAGCCGTGAGGATTTGCACAACGCCTTTGAACAATGCCTGCGCGAAGGGCACCTGATTCCGATCTGCTTTATGTCGGCCACCACTGACGTAGGCGTGACTGAATTTCTGCAGCTTGCCGAGCGCTTGCTGCCCAATCCTGCTGAAGGCAACCCACCACCCTTCGAACGTCACCATCACGGCCAAGTGGAGCCGCTACACGCAGTACCCGATCCTGCTCTGCATGTCATCGCTGATGTTTTCAAGATCATCAACGACCCTTTCATGGGCAAACTCAGCGTATTCAGGGTCTATCAGGGGCACATACAACACGATTCGCAATTATTCATCGATGATGGCCACAAGTCCTTCAAGGTCAGCCATGTATTTCGTCTGCAAGGTAAGCAGACTGTCGAGATCCAATCTGCGGGTCCCGGCGACTTGGCTGCTGTGGCCAAAGTTGATGATATTCATTTCGATGCTGTTTTGCATGATTCGCACGAAGAGGACGAGATTCGCCTCGCCCCTCTCCATTTTCCCAAACCCATGTTCAGCCTGGCCATCGAACCGGCCAGAAAAGGTCAGGAACAGAAGCTTTCCACCGCCCTACACCGACTCACTGAAGAAGATCCCTGCTTCCGTGTTGAGCACCATCGTGAGCTCAATGAAACCGTTATCCAGGGCTTGGGAGCCCTGCACCTGAAGGTGATGCTCGAGCGTATGCGCGAGCGCTATGGTGTGGAAATCGTTCAGCATCCACCGCGGATTGCCTATCGCGAAACCATCAGCACCCATGCTGAAGGCCATTACCGGCACAAGAAACAGACCGGTGGTGCCGGGCAATTTGGTGAGGTCTATCTGCGTATCGATCCTTTGCAACGCGGCCAGGGTTTCGAATTCGAGGTGCAGATCAAGGGGGGCGTGATTCCGGGTCAATATCTGCCCGCCATTGAGAAGGGTATCCACCGCGCCTTGAATGAAGGGGCTCTGGCTGGTTATCCCATTGAGGATCTACGGGTAACGGTGTTGGATGGTAAATCCCATCCGGTCGACTCCAAGGAAGTAGCCTTCGTGACGGCGGGCCGCAAGGCCTTTCTTGATGCCTTCGCTAAAGCATCACCACAACTGCTGGAACCCATGGTCGATCTGCATGTCACCATCCCCGATACCCGTGTCGGTGACATTACCGGCAACCTCGCCTCACGACGGGCACGCATTCTCGGTACCGAAGCCTCGTACCGCGGGGAAAGCCTGATCAAAGCCCAGGCACCCTTGGCAGAGTTGACGGACTATGCCACCGAACTGAAATCAATGACGGCCGGACAGGGCCGGTTTGTATACGAATTCAGCCACTACGAACCGGCCCCATCTACTGTACAGAAAAACCTCAGTGCAACCTGGAAACCACGTGCCGAGGAGGACTGAAACTCCGGTTTTGGATCGTGCATTCACAGCTCACTAAAAACCGGAAAATAGCTCAACTTGCAGAGACAACTGCACCCGATTCAAGCCTGCTTGCTGCCTGCAACACCACTGCCTGTATATCCTCGCGGCGAACATCGACGGCACAGGACCGGCCACCATAGGGTCGGTAGCGTTGCGGGTCGGTACTGCGGAACAAACCCAGGGTGGGCACCCCCGAGGCCACAGCCAGATGCATCAAGCCCGAATCAGCGGCAACGACCAGATCCAAACCGGAAAGTAGTGCAGCCAGACGCCGCAGTGGTGAGCAAAACACCGTAGGCAGCGGGGATGATAAAAGGCGGCGCCCATGGGCGGGGACGATCTCCAGCAGACGGGCGCGAGGAAGGCGTTGCTGCAACTGGGAAGTCAATGCTTCCCACCACGCCACCGGCAACCGCTTGGCCCCGGTGGCGTCGGCGAACAAGCCAATCCGTGGCGCAGATAAATCGGCAGGGCCGAGCACAGCAGTGAGACGTCTCTGACCAAGATCACGTTCAGACGCATCCATGTACAGGGTAAGTGGTGGAATCGGCCACTCATCACTTTGCTGTAAGGCTTGACGCAACAGATGCACTGGCAGGCGGGCTTCATGCTGATCCTCTGCAGGTCTGGAAATCGCATGGGTCAGGTGTGAATCATTGCCACCACCCGCAAAGCCGATCCGCCAGCCGGCTCGGCTGCGAGCCACGGCCAGCCGTGAGGAATGCGAGCGCAATTCGGCATCAATCGCCAGATCATAATGACGCCTCGGCAAATCCCGCCAGTACCCGAGCAAACGACCCGGTTGCAATACCGGCCGGGCACTCAAGCACATGACCCGGTTGACCGAGTGAAACCCGTCGAGCAGCTCAGCGGCAATATCGGGCCCGGCGAATACATCGACTTCAGCCCCCGGCAGTAAGCGTTCGAGTTCTACCAGTAGCGGCGTCAACAGCAACAAGTTACCGAGGCGATGATTCGGCCTGGCAACCAGTATGCGAGCGATGGCATGTGGATCGATGGCCGGGCTGGTGGTAACCCGGGTTGAGGTATCGTCGGCATTGGATTGAGTGTGCCGGGCATGATTCGACGAATTATTCAAACTACTTCGATCCTGTCTGATCGGGATACATCACCCCGCAACCAAGTACGACATCCCATCGCGGGAAACCCGCCAAACCACCGCATAGTAACTTCAAAGGACCGGGGAATCACCACTCGCAAGGTCTACCGGACGGCGTTCAAACCAGGGCCTGGCCTGCTCCAGTTCAAGCGCGAGCTTGAACAGCAGCGATTCGGCTCCGAATGCCGCAGTGAAGTGAACGCCTATCGGCAAGCCTTGTGAGGTCCAGTATAAGGGCATGCTCATTGCCGGCACTCCGCTCAGGTTGGCCAACTGGGTGAATGGGGTACGGGACAGATTTTCCAGAGCCACTTTTTCGACCATTCCAAACCGACGCAGCAGACTGCCCGCATGCAGTGCTGCAGCCAGGGACAGGATTCGCTGCTCGTAAGGTTTGGGCTGCAGCTCACCGATATGCGGCGGCAACCCGGCCGTAGTGGGAGTAAGAAACAGGTCGTAAGTCTTGAAAAACCGTCCCAGACTGCGGCCAAAATCATTCCAGCGCTGTTGCCAGCAAACGAATTCAGCAGCAGAAATGGCTTCGCCAATCGCTGCCAGAGCACGGGTAACCGGCTCGAAATGCCGATCCGCACCCTTGCCACGTAACTGTATGATATCCCGACGTAAGGCCGCCACTTCACCGAAATACATGCACAGATAGGCCTGGAAAAGGGCCTGGCCATCGATCTCCGGCTCGGCTTGCTCAACATGATGCCCCAGGGATTCGAGTAAGCGGGCAGTGTCCTCAACCGCCGCGACACACTCCCTATCCACTGCCGTACCCAATGGAGCACGGGTACTCATGCCGATACGTAATCGTGGCGGAGCTTGCTCAAGTGCTGCCAGAAAGGGCTGTTCTGGCGGCTGGATCACAAATGGATCACCTGCCGTCGTACCGGCCACAGCATCGAGCAGCGCAGCGCTATCCCGCACACTGCGGGTGAGGGCATGGTCACAAGATGCGCCCATCCAGACTTCGCTTCGGTCCGGTGCGGAACTGACCCGGCCACGGCTGGGTTTGAGTCCGAATAATCCGCAATAGGCCGCTGGAATGCGGATCGAACCTCCCCCATCATTGGCTCCTGCCGCCGGGACAATGTGGGCCGCCACGGCAGCGGCGCTGCCGCCGCTGGAGCCACCTGGGGTGCGGGTCGGATCCCACGGATTACGGGTAATGCCTGATACCTCGGGTTCGGTAAACGCCAGCAGGCCAAATTCAGGTACACAGGTCTGCCCGAAAATTACCACTCCGGCCTGTTTGAGACGGCTTACCAAAGCACAATCGTGGTCGGCTACATAACCCTCCAAGGCCCTGCTGCCCATCCCCAGACGGGCACCCGCAAGCGGTTGCAGCAAATCCTTGAGTAGGTAAGGTACGCCCCGCAAGGGTCCGTTCGGTAATTCCGCCGCCAGGGTCTTGCGGGCCTGCTCATGGAGGGGGCGAACCAGAGCATTGAAGGCCACTTGTGCAGTTGCCGCCCTCGCCATGGCGGTTTCCAGCAAATCCTCAGGGCGAATTTCACCCTTGGCAACTTGTTCTGCCAATCCAAGTGCATCAAATTGATCGTATTCCCTGAATTGAGGCATGAACCGCTCCCCTTGGCTATGCACTCAGCATGCTACAACACGAACCCAAGGGGGTATGCAAAATGCGCGAATTCAATGTCCTGCGGCAACCCAGTCCGGTCCACTAGCCAGGATATTGAGACGCAGGCCATCGTGTTGCAGACGGGCCAAGCGTGCCGGGGTCATGATCGCCAAGCCGCTCGCTTGGGTCTCCCAGCGAGCACGGAATACCGTCATCGACATCCCCTTTTGAGGCTCCCAGCGCAACCCTGAACGCAAATCGTAAGGCACTTCATTCACCAAGGTGACCGTACGCCGTAGGTAGAACGGCAAACCCCGACGGAACCAGTGCACGGCATAAACCGGTTCACCCGGAGCAAGAAATGGAGCAATCTTCGCTGCCATAGGTTCGGCCGAGTAGATCGGTGCCAGTACCTGAAAACGAATCAGCAAGGTCTGCGGCACAGCCAGGCCGACCACGGCGGTCAGCAACAAGGCCGCCACTACCCGTCCTCGCCAGGCCAGAACCACCGCTACGGCCAGCAGCAGTACCCATACCGCCAGCATGACCGAGATGGAAGAAATAAAATTATGAAAAGCGCCACCCAGTACTTGTACTTTCTCCGGTTCACGAATCCAGTACAGGCCGGGGACCGCGATGGCCAGCAAAATGGCCGATATTCCTAAGCGAATCGCTATCGCCCTGCCCCGCATACGTTCCATTTCCATGCCGATCAACAAGGCTAAGGCCGGAAAGATAGGTAAAATGTAGAACGGTAATTTGGAATGTGAAATCGAGAAGAACAGGAAAATCATCCAGGTCCAGATCCACAGAAACAGACGCGGATCAAACTGCCGATCTCGAATCGACAACAGCCGCCAGGGTCGGCGCAGTGCCGCCGTTAGAAAAGCCAGCCAAGGGAACATTCCCACGATGACCACCGGAACAAAGAACCAGAATGGATGTACCCGGGCATCCTCATTCGTAAGGAAACGGGTAAAGTGTTCACGGATAAAAAAATAATGGAAAAACTCGGGGTTGGCGGTACTCACCGCGATAAACCAGGGCAGCAATATAGCCAGGCAAAGCAACCCACCCCATAGCAACTCAACCTGCCTTAAACGAGCCCAGTCGCGCTTGACCAGTAGATAAAAAAACAGCGTACCAGCAGGGAAAACGATACCAATTAGGCCTTTGGAAAGTATCGCTGCAGCGATCAAAGCCCAGGTCAGCCACATCAGACCACGTCGTCGGCCGGGGTCGGTGGTAGGGAGCTGGGCAACGATAAAGGTGGCAAGGGCCATGGCAAAGATGGCACTGACCCCCAGATCCAGGGTGTTGATATGGCTACCCATAGCCCACAAGAACGAGCTACCCAGTACCAGCGCGGCACTCAGCCCGGCGCGACGTCCAGCCACTCGCAAACCTGCCCAGCCCACTGCCAATATGCCGGCCAAACCCAGCAATAGCGGCCACAGCCGGGCCGAGAAATTGCTGATACCGATGGTTTCGTAGGCAATTGCCGTCGCCCAATACTGCAGGGGTGGCTTGTCGAAGAACTTCACTCCGTCCACCCGGGGGGTGATCCAGTTGCCACTGGCCACCATCTCGCGCGGAACTTCGGCGTAACGTCCTTCGTCGGGCTCAAGCAGGGAGCGTGACTGGGTTCCCACAAACCAGACCGCGCCCCAAAGAATCGCAAAAAGCAGTAGCAGGATCTGCCTATGTCGATTCGACCGAGCAGTACCTGGCGATACCTTATGCGACCCCCAGCGCATTATCCTTCCAGCTCCTGCTGCGGCTTGCTCTCAGCGGGTTGATGCGCGGCGATACGAGCGGTCTCGGCAATCAGATACATGGGTCGCTGTTTGGACTCGGTATAGATACGTCCAATGTATTCACCGAGGACCCCCAAGGCGAGCAATTGCACCCCACCAAGAAACAGAATCACGGCCATCAGCGAAGGATACCCAGGCACGCTGTTGCCCAGCCATAACGCCTTGCCGATCACCCACAAGCCGTAGCTGAAGGCAAACAGGGAAGCTAACACCCCCATCCAGGTCGCAAAGCGCAACGGTACCGTTGAGAAGGCGGTGATCCCATCCACCGCCAGACGCCAGAGTTTTCCATAATTCCATGTTGTGCGTCCGCCAGCCCGTGGCTCCCGCACATAACAAACCTGGGCCTGCGAATAACCGATCCAGGCAAACAGCCCTTTCATGAAGCGACGCCGTTCCCGCAACCCTGACAGGGCCTGCAAGGCGCGCTTTGAAAGTAATCGAAAATCACCGGTATCACGCGGTACCGGGGTATCGGAGAGCACCTCCATGACTCGATAAAAAGCCGCGGCCGTGAGCTTCTTGAAAGCCGTTTCACCCTCTCGCCGAGCTCGCGTGGCATACACCACATCATGGCCTTCCCGCCATCGATCCAACAATTTGACAATCACTTCCGGGGGATCCTGAAGATCAGCATCCATCACCACTGCACACGCCACATCATCCCGCGCCGCTACGGCATCCAGGCCGGCAGTAAGAGCAATTTCCTTACCAAAATTACGACTTAACCGAATCGCGTGGATACGCTCATCCTGAGCAGCAAAACGGCACAGAATCGACCAACTGGCATCCTGGCTACCATCATCGACAAACATGACCTGGGTAGGAAGATCGAGTGTATCCAGGGTCTGGAATAGTCGCCTATGTAATTCGGGCAGGACTTCCACTTCATTGGCGAGCGGGATGACAACCCATAACGAGCTCTGGCTTGAAGGTGATTCGGACATAAATGAGCAGACTGGCGGCAATCGATGCCCGGCTTGATGAATAATTTCATGGACAGCAACATCGCGGTGCAGCGATAAAGCCGTTTGGAGGTTTATGGCAATCGGTTCATACTTTCAGAATCTGGAACCTTACCAGCATCATGCAATGCCGTCATGCGTTTACGACTGGCTAATCCACACCGACGCCACGCCTGTTTCAATATCGTATGGAGAAGATCATGTTGCGTAAGTCATTGGGCTTTTCAGCCATTCTGGCATTGCTGGTCTGGCTGCCACTCACCGCCTCGGCGGGAACCGGTTTCACCCTGCACAGCACCGATATTCCCAGTTCCGGTCAGATTCCCCAACAGATGGCCTACACCGAGTGCGGGGGGCACAATCAGCACCCCCGCCTGAGTTGGCGGGGTGCCCCGGCTGCAACCCGCAGCTTCGTGCTGACTCTGTTCGACCCCGATGCCCCGGGTGGAGGATTTTGGCACTGGCTGGTCTATAACCTTCCGGCCAGTACCCATGCCCTGAACGGTAAGCACTTGCCCTCGATGGCCAGGACCTTGCGCAATAGTTATGGCTTCTCGGGCTACGGTGGCCCCTGCCCGCCTCTGGGCCAAGAGCACCGCTATGTTTTTACCCTGTATGCATTGGATCTGGATCGGCTTGAACTACGCCTGCATCAAGACGCCACACCCTCTGCTCTACTCCAGGCCCTGAGTCATCACGTACTTGCCAAGGCCACACTCTTGACTCACTACGCCCAACCAAAAGGACTCTGATCGTCCTACCTATCTTCCCCATAAACGGCACACCCCCACTCACTAAGCCGGCTGGCCGAGCCTGCCTGTGGAAAGTCGATTGAGCTAACCTGAGTGAGCCATAACTATCCCGATTGGCCTATTGGCCACAGATCAAGGTAAGATTCAAACGTCCGTTCGAGGTCTGCGATGAAGCAACTGCTACTCCTTATTCTGCTCGCGCTGCTCACTGCTTGCGGCCCGACCCGTAGTGTCTTTCCACCATCGGTACGGGTACAGGGTATCCAGCTGCTTAAAAATGGCCACTGGCAGGTAACCCTACGCTTTCAGAACAATGCCTGGCGAGCGATGCGTTTCAAGCAACTCGATGTCCAACTCGATATCGGCGCTCGCCATGCCGGTAACTTGAATACCACGCTGGATCTGGATATCGCCGCTACCGCATCGGATATCGCCGTCCTGAATCTGGTTCCGAATCCCGCCGCACGGGCAATTCTGACCCAGACCCGTTCCGGAAATGTGGCCTATTCCCTGCAGGGGACCATCCTGGTTATTCCCGATTCCGACAGTACCCGGCAATACCCGGTACACCATCAGGGTTTCCTTTCCCCAACCCCGGGACTCTTCGGGGTCTGGCGTTGAGCCTGCTCTTTTCCATAACCTGACCCAAGGACATCCGCCATGACCCACTATGCCGTACCTCTCGATGACATGCGTTTTGCCCTGTTCGATGTGGCCCATGCCGAAAAGCTCTATCAGCGCTTACCGGGCTGTGAAGAGGCCAGTCGCGAACTGGTCGATGCCGTGCTCGAGGAAGCCGCACATTTTACCGAACAGGTGTTGGCACCACTAAACCAGACGGGTGATGAGGAAGGCTGCCACTTCGACAAGTCCGAACACGCGGTTATCACGCCCCAAGGCTTCAAAGAGGCCTATGCGCAGTTTGTTGCCAGTGGCTGGAGCGGTCTGAATGCCCCCGAGATCTATGGCGGCCAGGATCTACCCGAATCCGTAGGGACCCTGGTCAAAGAAATGATCGACTCGGCCAATGTCGCCTGGGGTACCTACCCCCTGTTATCAACCGGTGCCACCGACGCGCTGCTGCAACATGGCGAAGAGTGGCAACGCCAAGCTTTCCTGAAACCCATTGTCGCAGGACGCTGGACCGGCACCATGTGTCTGACCGAGCCGCATTGCGGTTCTGACCTGGGTCTTCTGAAAACTCACGCCGAGCCGACCGATAAGGATCACTATCTTATCAGCGGCACCAAGATCTTTATTACCGCCGGCGAGCATGATCTAACCGAGAACATCGTGCATCTGGTACTGGCCCGGTTACCTGATGCGCCCGCTGGCACCCGGGGCATCTCAATGTTTCTGGTGCCCAAGTTCAAAGTTGATCGTGACGGTCACATGGGAGAACGCAACGCAGTGCAATGTGGCTCGATCGAACACAAGATGGGGATCAAGGGTTCGGCCACCTGCGTCATGAATTTTGATGCCGCCGAAGGTTACCTGATCGGCCAAGCGCATCACGGTTTGCGTGCTATGTTCACCATGATGAATGCCGCCCGGCTGGCGGTGGGAATCCAGGGCCTGAGCCTTATTGAAAGGGCTTACCAGAACAGTCTCAGTTATGCCCGTGAGCGCTTACAGATGCGGGCCCTCACCGGCCCCAAGTATCCGGATCAAGCCGCTGATCCACTTATGGTTCATCCTGACATACGGCGCATGCTGCTCACCCAGAAAGCCTTTGCTGAAGGGGGCCGGGCCTTGGTGGCAATCACTGCCACCCTGGCTGATATCGTACTGCGTACCAAGGATAAAACGGAGCGCGAAACGGCCGAGCAGAAACTTTCCTTCCTGATTCCGATCGTCAAGGGCATGTTGACCGAAGTCTCAATTGAATGCACCAACCATGCTATGCAAATCTTTGGGGGGCACGGCTACATCACTGATAACGGTATGGAACAACTGGCCCGCGATGCTCGGATCACCACCATCTATGAAGGCACTACCCAGATTCAGGCCCTCGACCTGCTAGGGCGGAAGATTTTTCAATTGCAGGGTGTTGGCCTGAAGCTATTCCTGGATGAAATTGGGGCCTTCTGCAAACACCACTCAGGCGATACGTCCATGGCCGAGTTCATCACTCCACTCGCTGCCAAGGCTCAGGAATGGTCGGTACTGACCCAGACTGTCGGTAAAGCCGCAGCAGGCAATCCCGATGAATTGGGTGCCGCCTCGGTCGACTATCTGTACTACTCGGGATACATAGTGCTGGCCTATTGCTGGGCACGCAGTGTGGCTGCTGCCGAGTCCGGTAAGCACAGTGATTCGTTCAAGGAAGCCAAACGACGTACCGCACGCTTTTATTTCCAGCGTATTCTACCCCGTACTACCGCCCATGCCGGCAGCATCAGTGCGGGGGCTGCAAGCCTGATGGAAATGCCCGACTCATTGTTTGGGTAATATTCAATCTGAAGGTAATGCACCGGTCTTCAATACCGCTCTGCTTGCCCACTGCACCAAGAGGATGCCATGAGTGACCCGCTACCAAATCTGCATTTTCGACTCGCCATTGAAAGCGACGCAAGTTTTATCGATATGCTGGCGCCAAGACTGATCCCTGAGGAAATGCCCAGCTATCGAAAACGCAATGAGGTTGTCGCCGGTCTACGTACCCTGCAACAGCAGCACTTGCATGACAACCCACCTGGGAGCTATCTGTATATCTGTGAACATGACCAGGGCCAGCATATTGGGCTGATCCACCTGCAACGTGAGCACGATGTGATGACGGGCCGCTACAACGCTCACATCCTGCAAATCGCGCTTCCTGAAAAATACGAAGCCATGGGCTTCGGCCGGGCCATGATGGTCTTTGCCGAAACCTGGGCAAACCAGCACCAATGCGACCTGCTGACCCTGAACGTTTTCCCGGGCAGTATCCGGGCAAGGCGCTTGTACGAAGTCTTCGGCTTCGAGACCGACCAATTACGCCTAGCCAAACAGACAGAGTCTCGCTGAGGGTCAACTTGTATCAATGAGCAACTCTTGCACTATGCTGCTCACTAAAAGGAAGCACTGAAGCTCTCTTGAAAACTATACCGAGACCTGTTGTGGAGATACCTATGCCGACCTCAGTTGAAAATCGACCGGATCCGGTACATCCACGGGTACTGGCCCTCGACGCCGGCGGTCGTATTCTTGACTGGATCGGTTGGAGGGATGCCGCCTGTCTATATGTGCGTGGTGCGGTGGCCTGGACTTTGGGTGAACCTTGCATCACCTTGCACGGAGGCACCAATCGGCTCAGCGGCCAAGCCAGCATTTTGCAACTCCATCCGATCATCGCCAGCACCGGACATTGTCGCAGCCAGGCACTGGATCACGTGCCGGCACTTACCAACATCGCCTTGTTCGCCCGCGATCACTACTTGTGCATGTACTGCGGCAAGGAAGGGCATCGCAGCACCCTGACCCGAGACCATGTCATACCCTGTTCTCGGGGTGGCCGCGACGAATGGGAAAATGTGATCACCGCATGTGTGGCCTGCAACCTCAGAAAAGGCAACCTCACCCCACAAGAAGTCGGCATGCCTCTACTCGCCATTCCCTATCGACCCAGCTGGGTTGAGCACCTGATCTTGTCGAATCGCAATATACTGGCGGATCAGATGGAATTTTTACGCAGTCATCTGCCACGGCGCCACCGGCCCAGCTGAAATCACCGGTACCCGACAAACCCGACCCATTGTCATGCCCGACCCGACTCTGTATCCACTGCTTGCGCGCATTGATGACCCAGCCCAGTTGCGTGTTCTACCCGAAGCGGAGCTGCCCGCACTCGCCGATGAGCTACGCCATTATCTGATCGCCTCAGTAGCTACCTCGGGTGGTCACTTCGGTGCCGGCCTGGGGGTGGTTGAACTGACCGTGGCCTTGCATTATATGTTTAACACCCCCGAGGACCGCCTGTTGTGGGATGTCGGGCACCAGGGGTATCCGCACAAGATCCTCACCGGACGTGCGGAACGCATTACCACGATCAAGCAAAAGGATGGTCTCGCACCTTTTCCAAAACGTGAAGAAAGTCCCTACGACGCCTTCAGCGTGGGCCATTCTTCAACTTCGATCTCAGCGGCACTGGGCATGGCCCTGGCCAAACAACGCAACAGTGACCCCCACAAGATCGTTGCGGTCATTGGTGATGGTGCCATGACCGCCGGGATGGCCTATGAAGCTTTGAACCATGGTGGTGATTTGGAAGCGGATCTACTGCTGGTGCTGAATGATAACGGCATGTCAATCAGCGAAAATGTCGGCGCCATGGCTAAAATGCTGGCCCGTCTGTTGGCTAGCCGCCGCCTGAATCTGTTACGTGAACGGGCCAAGCGGGCCTTACCGAAACAATCCTTTCTGGGCCGCTTTGTAAAACGCTGGGAGGAGCATGCCAAGGGTATGTTTGTACCTTCGACGCTATTTGAGGAGCTTGGTTTTCACTACACCGGACCCATCGATGGTCACGATTTGCCGATGTTGCTGCGCAGTCTACGCACGGTCCGTGAATTAACCGGTCCGCAGCTACTGCATGTCATCACCACCAAGGGCAAGGGCTATCCACCCGCAGAACGCAACCAGATCCAATACCATGCCGTCGGCCCTTTCGACCCGACCCAGGGACTGCCGCCAAAGTCTCCAAAACCACCCACCTACACCGATGTTTTTGGTGATTGGCTGTGTGATATGGCGGCTGTCGACAAACGTCTCATGGCGATTACCCCGGCGATGCGCGAAGGCTCCGGTCTGGTTCGATTCTCGCGGGAGTACCCACAGCGCTATTTCGATGTGGGTATCGCTGAACAGCATGCCGTGACCCTCGCCGCAGGGATGGCCTGTGAAGGTGCCAAACCCGTCGTAGCGATTTATTCCACTTTTTTACAACGTGGCTACGATCAGCTGATTCACGATGTGGCCCTACCCAAGCTGCCGGTACTGTTTGCCATCGACCGTGCCGGGGTGGTTGGCCCGGACGGACCCACCCATGCCGGAAGTTTCGACCTCAGCTATCTGCGTTGCATCCCAAACATGCTGATTATGGCTCCAGCCAACGAAATCGAGTGCCGTCGTATGCTCAGTACCGGATTTGCTCACTGCGGCCCGGCAACGGTTCGTTATCCACGCGGCAAGGGACCGGGACTGGCCGCAACGGGTGACCTCGACCCCTTACCAATCGGCAAGGCCGAGCTGTGTCGCAGCGGGCATGGGCTTGCTCTGCTCTGTTTCGGGTCGACCCTGGCCGAAGCCTCAATAGTGGCCGAGCGATTGGATGCCACCCTGGTCAATATGCGCTTTGTCAAACCACTGGATGAAACCCTGCTTGCCGATCTGGCGGCCAACCATGATGCCTTGGTGACCCTGGAGGACAATGTCATCGCCGGTGGTGCCGGGAGCGCCGTACTGGAATACCTCAATAGCGCTGATCTAATACGCCCGGTGCTGCTATTGGGCTTGCCGGACCGGTTTCTCGAGCATGCCAGTCGGGAACAGCTACTGACTCAGGCTGGCCTCGATGCGGAGAACATTGAAAACGCTATTATTCACCGCTTTCCAGCCTACCGGGCCGTCCCTGCGAGTCGCCCCCGGTACGCGGGTTAGCTAGCCAGTACTTATCCGGTCGCGACCTGTCCCGAATCAGGCAAACACCTTTCGGCAAGCTATTCAGACGTTGAAACGGAAATGCAATACATCGCCTTCCTGAACTACGTAGTCCTTACCTTCCAGCCGCAGACGGCCCACTTCCTTGGCCCCGCTCTCACCCTGGTAACGGATGAAATCATCGAAGGCGATGGTCTCGGCACGTATGAACCCACGTTCGAAATCCGTATGGATCACTCCGGCAGCCTGGGGGGCCGTCGAGCCCTGTTTAACCGTCCAGGCCCGGACTTCCTTAACTCCTGCAGTGAAATAGGTCTGCATCCCTAACAATCGGTAGGCCGCATGGACCACCCGATCCAGACCGGCCTCCCGTAGCCCCATGTCAGCAAGAAACGCGACTCGATCCTCCGGCTCAAGTTGAGCCAGTTCAGCTTCGATCTCGGCACAAACCGGCACCACCTCAGCACCTTCCTGCGCGGCCCGAGCACGGATAGCATCAAGGTATGGATTATTCTCGAAGCCATCCTCAAGAACATTGGCAATGTACATCAAGGGTTTCAAGGTGAGCAGAAACAGATCGCGGAGCAGGGCCCGTTCGTCTATATCAAATTGCAGGCTCCTGGCTGGATGCCCCTGATTCAGTCCTTCAGCGAGCTTCTGCAATAACGGTCGCCGGGCAACGGCATCTTTGTCATGGGCCTTGGCCGCCCGCTCCACTCGTGCCAGGGCCTTATCCACCGTTTCCATATCTGCCAGGGCCAGCTCGGTATCGATTGTCTCGATATCGGCGACTGGATCCACCCGACCCTGCACATGAACGATATCGTCATGATCAAAACATCGCACCACATGGGCAATCGCATCCACCTCGCGGATGTGGGCAAGAAACTTGTTGCCCAGACCCTCACCCTTGGAGGCCCCGGCAACCAAGCCGGCAATATCGACGAACTCCACCGTGGTCGGTAGTATCCGCTGGGGTTTGACGATGGCCGCCAATTGCGCCAAACGTGAGTCGGGAACCGGCACTACCCCCACATTCGGGTCAATAGTACAAAAGGGGAAATTGGCCGAGGCAATACCGGCCTTGGTCAAGGCATTGAACAGCGTCGACTTGCCGACATTCGGTAAACCGACAATGCCGCATTGGATACCCATGGCAACTCCGTAATCCAGAGACGGGAAACGCCAAGCGAATGTAGGCATTCGTCTCGCGTATCACGTCCCACTATCCAGCAACCTGCAGTGTTGATCCTTTCAGCTATCTCCGCCCGTCTGTCCTCCAGGCTTTATCCCAACAGTATGCAACTGTTTCATGGCCTTATCGAACGCTCCATCCACCACCCGAGGCAACACATCCAGTGCCCGGGCTACCGCATCCAACATGGCATCCTCATCCGCAGATGAGGGTCGGCCCAGCACCCATGGCGTGACCTGATCACGTAGTCCCGGATGTCCGATTCCAAACCGCAAGCGATGGAAACGCCCTCCTCCCACTTGTTGAATAATGTCACGCAAGCCATTCTGACCACCGTGGCCACCATCAAACTTAAGTCGTGCCACCCCAGGCGACAGGTCCAGATCGTCATGTACAACCAGGCAATCGGCCAGATCGTATTTCCAGTAATTCAAGGTTGCCAGGAACGCACGGCCACTATGGTTCATGTAGGTCGTGGGCTTGAGTAGGCGAACTTCATGGCCATCAATCTGCACCCGACAGGTCTCACCATGCAGTTTGCGCTCGACAACAAAACGCGCGCCCTCAGCATGAGCCAGAGCATCTACCAGCCAAAAACCGATATTGTGCCGGGTCCGTAAATATTCGGCCCCGGGATTGCCGAGGCCCACAATCAGTTCGATACCATGCATGCGCAGAAGATCCAATCGGGCCGCACCGGTTTGCTTCGGGCGGCCAGAAATAGGGCTCAGTCTTCCTTGGGCTCTTCGCCAGCAGCGTCTTCGGCGGCGGCTGCTTCCTCACTCGAGGCAGTCTCTTCTTCAACCTGCACCCGGGCCTCCTTGGCCGCAACAACGGTGTGGTCGTGTTCCTTACCCAGATTGAGTTCAGGGATTTCGACCCCTTCCGGTAATACCAGATCAGAGAGGTGGATAACATCGCCCTTATCAAGACTGGACAGATCCACCGCAATGAACTCAGGCAGATGTGAGGGCCGACAAGTAATCTCAAGCTCGGCCATCTCATGGTTCACCAGCACCCCCGAAAGCTTCGAGGCAGGCGCTTGTTCCTCGTTCACAAAATGCAACGGAACCTGGACTCGCAGGATTCGATTTTCGTCAATACGCAGAAAATCGAGATGCAACATCTGTTGTTTTACAGGGTGTTTTTGGTAATCACGCAGCAAAACCTTCTGCTTCTTGCCATCGACTGAAAGATCAAGAATCGCTGAGAAGAACCACTCACTACGTGCCGCCAACAATACGTCATTATGATCGAGCTGGATATTTTCCGGTACGGCACTGCCACCATAAATGATAGCCGGGACCTTGTTCGCACGACGCAGGCGGCGGCTCGCACCTCTCCCCGTGTCCTGGCGACCTGCGGCCTTGATTTCGTGATTAACAGTCATGTTGTTCTACCTTGCAGAAGAAGCTGTCATTGACAGCGGTGCCCCACCGCGACCAGCAAGGGCTCGAATGATCGGGATCAACCCCGACACGGACTGCCTGCACCTATTCCGTGCAGGCCAATTTGCTGCAGCTTAATCGATATATAGCGAACTCACCGACTCACCAAAGGCCATGCGCCGAATCGTCTCGGCCAACAGCTCAGCTACTGAGAGTTGCCGGATACGGTCGCAATCCAAAGCCTTTTGGCGTAAAGGAATGGTATCGGTTACCACCAACTCGTCGAGTGCCGATGCTTCGATATTGGCTACCGCCGGACCGGATAATACCGGATGAACGCAGTAGGCTACCACCTTGTGTGCACCTTGCTGTTTCAAAGCTGCTGCTGCCGCACACAAGGTCCCTGAGGTATCGACGATATCATCCACCAGTACACAGGTCTTGCCCGATACATCACCGATAATATTCATCACTGTGGCCTCCCCGGGACGGGGACGGCGTTTATCGATAATTGCCAGATCGGCATCATCCAGACGCTTGGCAATCGCCCGCGCCCGGACCACACCGCCAACATCCGGACTGACTACGATTAGATTATCACCGGCATATTTGCGCCAGATATCAGCCAGCAACACGGGTGAGGCATAGACGTTGTCGACCGGAACATCGAAAAAGCCCTGGATCTGATCGGCATGCAGGTCCACGGTAAGAACCCGATCCGTGCTGGCGGAACTGATCATTTGTGCCGCCAACTTGGCGGTAATAGGTACTCTTGCCGAACGCGGCCGGCGATCCTGCCGGGCATAGCCGAAGTACGGCAATACTGCAGTAATGCTGGAAGCTGAAGCCCGTTTTAGTGCATCCACCAGTACCAGAAGTTCTATAAAATTTTCAGCGGCCGGGGCGCAGGTGGGCTGCATCACGAACACCTCATTGCGGCGTACGCTCTCCTCGATCTCAATCTGTACCTCACCATCCGAAAACGTGCTGATCAACGCCTTGCCGAGAGGGATACCCAGCCGATGCGCAACATCCTTTGCTAAGGGTCGGTTAGCGTTGCCGGTAAACAGCATTAATCCACTGGGGGAAGTATCCATGCCTTGGCCTTGGTCAATAAAATCGGTTGAATCAATGGCTGGGGCGGCAGGATTCGAACCTGCGCATGCCGGAATCAAAATCCGGTGCCTTAACCAACTTGGCTACGCCCCAACGAAAATTGTTCCATGGCATCAAGCAGTGATGAATGATCCGTACCATGCACTACTCGGGCCTTCAATGTCAGCGGGCATTGTGCCGCCACAGCTCGGGCCGTTGCCTCGGATTCCAGTTCCAGAAAAACGGTTGCACCCGTACCACTGAGCCGGGCGCGTCCAAATTTTCCAGCCCAATCGAGTGCCGCACACAATTCAGGATAGCGCGCCCGAACCACGGGTTCGAAAGCATTATCCATCGCTGTCCCGGAAAGCAAGCCGGGTAGTTTCCTTGCTGGCGCATTGCGTGTCAATTCAGGCGTTTGAAATAATGCTCCGGTAGCGACCGAAATACCCGCATCGAGCAATACATACCAGAGGCAAGGTAAGGGTACTGGAGTGAGCCGTTCACCGATCCCTTCAACGATGCTATTGCGCCCATGGACAAATACCGGCACGTCTGCGCCCAATCGCAGTGCCAAGCTCGCCAGGGTCTCCACATCCAGTCTGCAATCCCACAGTAGATTGAGGCCAACCAGTACGCTTGCAGCATCCGAGCTGCCTCCTCCGAGCCCCCCACCCAGAGGGATTTTCTTATCTATGGCTAGATCGGTGCCGATCCCGACTGCACAATGCGTTTGCAACAATCGCGCTGCGCGAACCGCCAGATCGACCTCCTCAGACACCCCCTCGGCACCGGCATGACGGACGACACGATCGTCATTACGAACCCGCAACCAAACCGTATCGCCCCACTCCAGTATGCGAAAAACACTTTGCAGCAAATGATAGCCATCCTCACGGCGACCGACGATATACAGGTTCAGGTTGAGCTTGGCCGGTGCGGGCCAGGCTACCCAACCCGGTTCAGCCACAATTCTGGAGTCAAATTTACCCATCACCCACCGGACTTTACCGAACTATGGGCCACTCGGCCGAGATGCCACTGCTCCACATATAAGCGCACTGAAAACGGTGGTTTGCGTGCTATGATCCGGCGCGGCATCGACACCGGTTGGGTATTGGTATCCCAGTCGCTGTAACCGACCTGCCAGCCATCCTGATGCAGACTGGCAAGCCGACCATTGGGCGTAAAGCCGAGCTTGGCCGGTGATCCCACCGCAACCAGACCCATGACCCATACGCGTAGCTCGGCAATCGGTATTCTCCAGCCCAGGGTGTCATTGAGCAGGGCCTCTGCATCGGGCCCACAAACCGGTTGCGGATGTAATCCGGCCAGACAGGCCATTTGCCCTGGTACGGCATCGAGACTAAAGCTGCGGCCAGTTATCGGTGCCCGCATAACAAACCGGAACCCACCTGGATGATTAGTCCAGGTAAAACCACCACTGCCACCTTGGTGGCCATTGGAAACTCCGATGCGTCCACTCAGACTCCATGACTGAATCCTGTCGAGAACCTGTGCCCGGTGAGCTTGGGCGGCACGTTGTAACGCCGTACCAGGACGTACCGGCAGCGGAGCACAGGCGCTCAGGCCGATAACGACAAGCCCCAGCAACAGCAATGCATGCGAATATCTCATTTGCCGATCTGTGCCCATGCTGCGTCCACCGAACGATTGTGGGGGTCAATATGTCGGGCCTGTCGCAATACCTTGCGGGCTTCGGTGATTGCCCCACGCTTCCACAACACGATAGCCAAATGCGCACCAATATCAGCATTCCGGCTGAGTTTCCAAGCCTTGCGCAAAGCCGATTCCGCCGTCTGGAGATGGCCAAGCCGGAACTGTAACCAGCCCCAGGAATCATTGACCGCGGCACTTTTGGGTTGTGCCGCCAAGGCCTTACTTAGCAGTTTTTCTGCTTCCGGAAGGTCGCGCCCGGCATCGGCAAGGGTATAACCCAAGGCGTTGATAGCATTCATATCATCAGGCTTCAACTGTAATACCCGACGCAAGGCAAGCACGGCCGCATCGACATTCCCCGCCTCGGCTTCGGCAACACCCTGCGCATACAGCAGCTTGATATCGTCAGGTTTCAGCAACAAAGCCCGCTGATAAGCCGTAATGGCGGCAGCATAATCGTGGGCGCGCATTGCCAGCTCAGCCTGTAAAACCAGGCCACGACGGAGATTGTCCGGGTTTTTGGCATGTTCTCGGGTCAGCTCAATAGCCAACTGCATCGCTTTCTGATGGCGACCGTCCTGATCCAGGAGTACCGTCCGGCGGACACCGGCAAGAAAAGCCTGCGGACTGCTACGGGGTACTTGGGCATACCAGCGCAACGCAGCAGCGGGGTGCTTGAGTGCTTCAGCTAACTGTCCCAACAGGAACAGACTTTGACTCCGTAAGGCAGCCGGAGTCCGGGCCAGTTCAGCATAGATGCGAGCCAAGCTGGCGGAATCGTTCAGTTTGGCGGCATAAGCAGCACGCCAGCGAAAGGTCCGGGCATTTTGTGGCCCATGCCGTAGCCAGCGCAAAGCCGCACTAAAATCACCGCGTTTGGCCAATGTACCAGCATAAGCCAAACGCAAAGGGATATTCTTTGGGTGACGGGTCAGGCCTTTCCGAAACAGCTTGTCAGCCTGTTCTGGATTGCCGTTGCGACGAGCCAGCATGGCACGCCACAGATAACCCCGTGCATCCCCAAAGCGGACGATCTCCGCATGGGCCAGTTGCCGGGCGAAACCATATCGACCCAATCGCTCGGCAAGCTGGCTGGTGGCTAGCCAGATCCCGCTGCGATCTCGTGGCAATTGCTCCGGTGTGGCCAACGCTTCCAGCACTACCCCTGCCAGAGCCCGATCACGAGCCGAAGCGAGCACCCGAAAAACCGCTGCCCATTCACTATCGCTACCTTGCCCGCGCAATTCACGCAAGGCACTTACCGCAGCCATTTTCTGCCCTTGCTGCAAGGCCAGCCGCGCCCTGGCACCGGCCAGCTCCGCCGGGCTGGCACCCAGGGTCTGCCAACGCGCCAGGGCCGCATGAGCCAAAGCGACATTACCCATACCGATTGCTAAGGCAGCCGTCCGTGCCGCTATCCGTGGATCAGATGAAGAATGCATCGCCCGAGCATAGGCGGAAGCCGCCTCCTGGAGACGATTTTGGCGGAGGGCAAAATCTCCTTGCAGCAACTCAGCCATGGTCTGGGCTACAGGGGTAGCCGGTGCCGGCATCGTGGCAAGCGGCTGGCGAACATGCGTTGATCCCGTCTTGGCGCTAGGATAGGAGGGCACTGCAGCACACCCACCCATCACCAACACGAGAGCAAGCACCGCGCAAGATCGAAACGCCATGGACTGCATACGCTTAAACTTGCGTGCTGCACTCTGTACAATTTTCTCCCGCTGAATCCGTACGTTCATCAGGATCGGATCACCTATTCCAGCCTACCGGTATGTAAAGTTTATCCGATTTCTGACCTGTCGCCGCCCATGACCTTGATCGCTTACGGACTCAACCACCTTACCGCTCCTGTTGCGCTACGCGAAAAAGTTGCGTTCAACAGCGATGAGCTGGGACAGGCGCTGTACAGCCTCGCTGATGCACCCGGGGTGGAGGAGGCTCTGATCCTCTCCACCTGCAACCGTACCGAGCTGTATTGTCGGGTAACCCCGGAGGCTGAACTGGTACCCGCTGAGTGGCTGCATGAACATCATTGCCTCCATCGTGGCAAGCTGGACGAATTTCTGATCAGCTATCGCGGTTTGGATGCAGTGCGACATTTGTTCCGTGTGGCTACCGGCCTGGAATCCATGGTTATTGGCGAGCCGCAGATCCTCGGACAAATCAAGGATGCCTACCGTATTGCCAAGGCTGCAGGAACCCTAAAAACTCCTATGGACCGCCTTCTGCAGAATACCTTCGCGGTAGCCAAGCGAGTTCGCACCGATACCCGTATCGGCGCTAACCCGGTCTCGGTAGCCTATACCGCCGTACGCCTCGCTGAACGCATGTTTATCAAGCTGGAACAGGCCACCGTATTGCTGGTGGGTGCCGGAGAGACCATCGAACTGGCGGCGCGACACCTGCTCGAACGTAAGGTAAAGCGCATTATCGTAGCCAACCGAACTCTGGAAAATGCCCACACACTGGCCCAACGTATCGGTGGCTATGCCATTGCACTTAGCGAGATTCAGCAACACCTGGCCGAAGCCGATATCGTGATCGCCTGTACAGCGAGCCGCAATCCGGTGATCCACTCCGATATGGTGGCCGAAGCTCTGAGCCAACGCCGACACCGGCCGATATTCTTGCTGGACTTGGCCGTACCACGCGATATCGACGCCAAGGTTGCAGATCTAAATGATGTGTTTCTCTACGATATAGACGCCCTGCAGCAGGTCATCGATGAGAATATGCGCTCGCGGGAGGCTTCCGCCCGTGATGCCGAAGTCATTATCGAACTGCAGGTAGGCCGATTTCAATCGTGGCTGCGGGCCTTGGATGCCCACAATCCGGTACGCGCCCTGCGGGCCAGTGCCGAACGGCAGCGTGACGAGGTCCTGGGCAAGGCTCAATCCATGCTGAAGGCTGGGAAAAATCCTGACGAGGTACTACGTTATCTTGCCAACACGCTCACTAACAAACTCATGCATACTCCTAGCGCCGGACTACGTCGTGCAGCCGAAGCCGGGGATGTGGATCTATTGCATGCCGCCGCCCACCTGTACGGCTGCCCTGCCAGTGACGAGCTTCCAAAATGATTGCCGGTATCCGTAGCCGACTCGAAGCACTGGCCGAGCGCTTTGAGGAGCTGGATCGGACTTTGGCCCAACCCGATGCATTCGTCGATACCGATCGTTGGCAATCACTGAGTCGCGAACACGCCCGCTTACAAGCAATTGCCCGCAACTGGTCGGAATACCGTGCCTTGGACCTGGAATTGGCAGAGGTCAACAGTTTGCTTGATGACCCGGAGTTAGGACCTATTGCTAACGAGGATCGACAACGCTTGATCGAACGTCGTGGAGAACTTGAGAGCCAGCTTGAACTCGCCTTGCTACCTGCCGAACCGCATATTGAAGCCAACTTATTTCTGGAAGTACGGGCCGGTACCGGCGGTGACGAAGCCGCACTGTTTGCCGGCGATCTGCTACGTATGTACACACGCTATGCAGAACGCCACGGTTGGAAGGTCGAATTGCTCTCCAGTAGTGAGGGGGAACATGGTGGTTTCAAGGAAGTTGTAGCCCGTATTGCTGGCAAGGGGGCCTACCAGCGCCTGAAATTCGAGTCCGGCACCCACCGTGTACAGCGGGTGCCGGCAACCGAATCTCAGGGTCGCATCCATACCTCAGCGGCTACCGTCGCCATCCTGCCCGAACTCGATGCCGTCGAGGAAGTTGAATTACGCGATACCGACCTGCGCATCGATACCTTCCGGGCTTCCGGCGCCGGAGGCCAGCATGTCAATAAAACTGATTCCGCCATCCGTATCACCCATCTGCCCAGTGGCATCGTGATCGAATGTCAGGACGAACGCAGTCAGCATAAGAATCGCGCCCGCGCAATGGCTCTACTGAAATCGCGACTACTCGATCAGGCGCGTCATGAGCAAACCTCGGCACAGGCCAAGACCCGCAAACTACAGGTGGGATCGGGTGATCGCAGCCAACGAATTCGTACCTACAACTTTCCCCAGGGGCGGGTCACCGATCACCGCATCAGCCTGACCTTGCATCAATTGGACACGATTCTCCAGGGTGATCTCGACGAGCTCTTCGATGCCCTAGCCCGTGAAGACCTGCATGAACGCCGCCAGGCACTCGCCCACTCTGTATGAATCTTGCCATTACTCGTGCCAACCACGACACTCTCGATGCCCTGGTGCCCCTGTTCGACGCCTACCGAAAGTTCTACGGACAAGCCCCCGATCTACAGCGGGTCCGAGCCTTTCTCAGCCAGCGCATGGATGCGGATGATTCTTGTATTCTGCTGGCCCATAGCGATTCGCAGGCGCTCGGCTTTACCCAGTTATACCCTCTCTGGAGCTCGGTCAATATGGCTAAAATATGGCTGCTCAATGACCTGTTTGTTAAGCCTGAAGCCCGGCGCCACGGAGTCGCCAGTACCCTATTGAATGCGGCCCGGGAACATGGGCGTCGTACTGGCGCCCACAGCCTGATGCTTGAAACCGATCCCGATAACTACCCGGCTCAGCGGCTCTATCAGAGCCACGGTTGGCAGCGGCAAAGCCATTTCTGGTTTGGCCTGATACTTTGAACAGTGCTTCCTCCAGCGCCTTGAACCGGGCCCTGCAGACTATTGCAGAGCTGCTGGTACAGCAGCGTGTCAGCGAAGCGGAACAGCAAGCAGCACGACTCCGAACCGCCTGGCCAAAGAACGCCGAAATCGCCCGCCTGCATGGCCTGGCTTTACTGATGGCCGATCGCATCGAACCCGCACGTTCCGCATTGAGTACTGCAATAGCCCTGGATCCAACCAATTTCGAAGCCCAATGCAACTTGGGGAGTGCCCTACTGGCCTGCGGCGAAGCCGCTAAAGCCGCCCAAACCTTTACCGAGGCATTGCGACTCGCCCCGGCCCAAGCTGCAGCCTGGAACGGCCTGGGCAATGCCCGACATGCTATGGGCGACCTGCCCGGTGCAGGTGCTGCCTATCGGGCTGCACTGCAGGCGACACCTGATCACCCCGGAGCCCAACTCAACCTGGCTGCCGTCGAACTGGCACTAGGTCAGCCCGAGGCTGCTGAGCAACGCACCCGTCAGACTCTGGCTCGCAATCCACACCCGCAGGGCTGGCTTCTACTAGGACATATTCTGGCAGCCCGGAACCATCATGCCGAAGCTTTCGATGCCTATGCTGAAGGTGCTCGCCTGGTCCCCAGCGATCCCCAATTTGCCTACCAACAGGGTTTGATGGCCGAAGAACTCGGGCTTCTCGATGTGGCAGCTGCTGCACACCGACAGGCCTTGGGGCTGAACCCCGAGGATGGCGCGGCGCTTGGACAACTTGTATTCGTGGAACGGCAACGCTGCGCCTGGAATGATCTGGCTACACTCTCAGAGCGACTGCAGCAGGCGGTACAACGCAGCAGCGCCGGCATCTCGCCCTTCGTTCTGCTGGCCGAGGAGGTCTCCCCTGACCTGTTGCGCCATTGCGCAGCAACTCGTGCGGCTCATATCCAAAATACTTGGTCTTCACAACACAAGCGGTTGCGGTTTAGCTATCCCCAGCGGGTCCGGGAGGCTCCCTTACGGATCGGCTTGGTTGCCAACGGCTTTCATCAACATGCTACCGGGATTCTTACCGTGGCCTTGCTGGAAGCCTTGCGAAGCCATCCTGATATCGAATTACTGGCACTGTATGCCAGCAGTCCCGATGATGGCAGCGAGCTGCGTCGCCGACTGCAGGCCGCTGCATCCATCTTCCGGCCAACTCACGGCCTACCGGCACATACTATTGCGCAACGCATCCACGCCGATCAGATCGAAATCCTGCTCGACCTCGATGGCTGGTGTGCGGGCGGGCGGCCGGAAGTACTGGCTTTACGACCCGCCCCCATCCAGGTCAACTGGCTGGCCTATCCCGGCACGTCATCCATGCCCTGGATCGACTACCTGATTGCGGATCACTTCGTGTTGCCAGCGCAAGAACGTGCTCACTACAGCGAATCGATCGCCTGGCTGCCACGCTGTTACCAGCCCAGTGATCCGAGCCGCGCGATAACTCCGCCACCATCGCGTAGCGCACTGGGGCTGCCCAAGCAGGGCACAGTCTTCGTCTGTTTCAATGCCAGCTTCAAAATCAATCCAGCAAGTTTCGAGCGGATGCTGGCCGTACTACGGGCCACCCCCGGCAGTGTGCTCTGGCTGCTGGATCCCGGATTGGATGCACAAAACCGCTTGCGGCACTACGCCACCACTCACGGTATCGAAGCATCACGTTTGGTGTTTGCTCAGAAACGCCCACATGCTGAGTACCTGGGTTTGTTCCAGCACGCTAGCCTGTTTCTGGACAGCCACCCCTACAACGCCCATACCACCGCCTCAGATGCACTCTGGGCGGGTTGCCCCGTACTGACCTGTCCCGGTCGCAACTTTGCCTCACGAGTAGCCGGCAGTCTCAATCAGCAACTCGGAATGGGTATCCTCAACGTTATCGATGACACTTCTTTTATCCGCACCGCTGCGGGACTAGGTAATGATCCGCATGCTCTTCAAAGCTTGCGGCAACAGCTTCAACAAAATCGTGAGAATTCAGAACTATTTAACATGCAGGCCTATACAAAGGATTTTGTTGCCATTCTAAAGAATATGGCTATACGCCAACGTCAGGGACTGCCACCTACGGATCTGGGCTGAGTCGTCGCATGAGGTACTGGCAGTCCTTTTGGCCCACAATAGAGACGGCATGAAATAATCATGTACCTTTCCCTTATTCCCTAGTCGGATTCAATCTTTACCCTGGATCGCTGTGCGTGCTGACAGCAGTGGCGTAATGGGACCCCGTGGTTTGTAACCTCATATTTTTTGCTGCGAAATCATACTGCCATGATCCACTTTCCCCCCTCATCAAGACATGCGTAATATCCTGAGTCAGTAATCCATGAGGACAAAGAGCAATCTGATGAAAAATACCCTGAATATTCGCCGCTTGGCATTGGATGTCGACAAAGCCATCACCAAACCTAGCCTGATCGAACTGGCGGCTGCTATCAGCGACTGCCAGGGAGTCGAAGGGTTCAACATCACCGTCAGTGGTATCGACATAGAGACGGTCGGTATGGATGTCACCATCGAAGGCCAGTACCTGGACTACGATGAACTTGCCCAAGCCATGCAACAAACGGGCGCGATGGTGCACAGCATCGATCAGATTATTTGCGGCGAACGTATCGTGGAACGTGTGAAGCGCGCCCGATGAAAGCTTGGGCTACCCTGTTCGGCCCCCATTACCGGCTCGATCTGGTTGCCGGCCTCAGCGACGGTATCCTGACCGCACTGATCCTGGGCGCGGGACATATGCTGCCCGGGCGCCCACCGATGGCTCTGGGCTTAGCCCTGCGCGTTGCTACCGCAGCGGCGGTCTCCAGTGCTTTCGTCTTCCTGGTGGCCCATTACGCAGAATTGCGCGGCAAACTCGTCGAGGCCGAGCGTCAACTCAATCTCACCCGGCACGGCCAGTTTGCAACGACGCGACTTGGGCACGCCGCCTTGATTGAAGCCATGACCGGCGCGTTGATCGCCAGCCTAAGCACGTTTTGCGGTGCCCTGCTGCCACTACTGGTCGGCGTATATATACCGCAGGTACGCTGGCTGGCAATCGTAGTAGCACTACTGGTACTGGGGCTACTCGGTTATTTCCTGGCGCGGATGGTATACGGCCATCCCCTATATTGGATGGCCGCCCTAGCTCTCGGTGGCATCCTTCTGGCCTTTTTAGGCATGCAGCTGGATATCGTCTGAGCGGGGTCGAAAACAAATGCGACACAGCAATCGGACCGCACAATAGGTTTATCGAGGTGCCCTGTAATGGGTAGTTCCTGGAATGACAAGTAAGATAGTATGCAAAGTGGAGATGGCATTCCTCCGGCTCTGGCCTGCCAGGGCAAACCACCGCCTATGGCTGATGATGCTTGTCCAGAGTTCCGGTTGCTCAGCTCATTATCGTTGCTGATAACTGCTGCGGTGTATCGGTGCTCCTGATCCGGAGAAGTTAGGCCAGTGAACGACACTTCCACCACCCAATCCAGGCCCTTTTACAGCATCCTATTCCAGGAATCAGAGGGCCCAACCGAACTGAAAGCCTCTGCAGCCCCAGAGTTCTTTCATGATCTGAATCTCGATCAGATCGTGGCAGCCATTACTTCAGACCGGCCGGATTGTGATCTCGTTCCCCTGTTTCACAGTCGACTGAATAATCTCGACGCAATCGCCTATCGCCAGGAAATCATGCAGGATCTCGAGGATGAAAGCCTGATGCAGGCCGTTCAGTCATTCTCAGGAAAAATGCACGCCATGCGCGAGCACCTCGACCAGATGCAGAAGCTCAACTACACCTACGAGCAGAATCGCTGGTTTTTGGGCGCGGTAGAAATCTACTGTGAAGCCATTGCCTGCCTAGGTCACGATCTGCAACGAGTGAAGCTGGCGTCACGGGGTTTGCAAAGCCTGCGTGATTATCTGGTGGAACATATCCAATCGGCCGCATTCGACAAGCTCGCGACGGATACGGAAACCGTGCAGTCCAATCTTGCAAACATCCGATACTGCCTGCTTATCAAGGGTAACAGTGTCACAGTACGCCACTACGATGCCGAGGTCGACTACAGCACTGCGGTTGAGAAGACCTTTGAAAAATTCCGCCACGGACCGGTGAAAGATTACCTGGCCAGCTTCCGAAAACGGGTTGGAATCAACCACATCGAGGCACAAATACTGGATCGGGTGGCCTTGCTGAATCCGGATATTTTTCAAAGTCTGGAAATATTTTGCAGTGAACACGGGCAATATCAGGACGACAAGATTGAACGCTTCGACCGCGAGATTCAGTTCTACATTGCCTATCTGACGTACATCAAAGTGCTGCGGCAAACTGGCTTAAGTTTCTGCTACCCACAGATTTCTGATATGTCCAAGCAGGTCAGTGGTCAGCAAGTCTTTGATCTTGCCTTGGCTTCCAAACTGACCAAGGAAAAAATACCGGTGGTCTGTAATGACTTTTACCTACATGACCCAGAGCGGATTTTTGTCGTTTCAGGCCCCAACCAGGGTGGCAAAACAACCTTCGCCCGGACATTTGGCCAACTGCATTACCTGGCCAGTCTGGGCTGCCCGGTTCCGGGTACGGAAGCCCATCTGTTTCTTTTTGACCACATCTTCACACATTTCGATAAGGAAGAAGATATCGCCAACCTACGCGGTAAATTACAAGATGATCTAATCAGGATCCGGCATATCCTGGATCAGGCGACACCGCGCAGTATCGTTATCATGAACGAGATCTTCTCATCCACCACGCTCAATGATGCCATCTATTTAAGCAAGAAAGTCCTGGCAAGAATCTCCCAACTGGATCTGTTGAGTGTCTGCGTTACCTTTCTTACGGAGTTGGCGTCGTTCGATACCAAGACAACCAGCATCGTAAGTACGGTTGATCCCGATGACCCGGCGCTACGCACCTACAAAGTCGAACGCAAACCGGCCGATGGTCTGGCCTACGCCTTAGCGATTGCCGAGAAATACCGGGTGACATACGCCTGGCTGAAGGAGAGGATCAAGACATGAGAGTGTTCTTGATGCACGAGAATCGGGATTTCGATCCAGGACAGGAATTGCCATGCCAAGAACAGATACTCAGGCAGGATCTGGAACTGGATACCCTGCTGCGAACCATGGCGGACGATGACGAGTTTTTGTTTGATGTGGCGCGCAAGACATTGCTGCTGAGTATGGACAATGATGCTGCAACGATCCTGTACCGACAGGCGATCGTGAAGGACTGTCTACAGAACCCCGCAGTGATCAGGGAACTCTACGACCTCGCAGTGGAGGCCATCGAAGGAAAGAAAAAGAGTTATTGGAGCTTCCTGGGCAACCACCCGTCCTCGACTCTGTACGGATCGATCAAGGTTCTGCAGATGTTCATGGACATACTTGGAAAGCTGAAAGGCCTTGCCGATGCCAAGGCCGGGCAATTTGAGTCAAAAGGACTCACAACGCTCTTTGCGATGCTGCACAAAGAGTTCAGCGACGAGTATTTTGCCAGTATCCAAACCCATTTGACGGAATTAAAGTTCGGTGCGGGAGTCTTGGTGAGTGCCGAGTTAGGATCAGGTAACGAAGGTAGCCACTACAAGCTCCGCCAGCCCCATAGTAAAAGCCCAAACTGGTTCAACAAGATATTGGGTAAAGGGCCGCACACCTACACCTTTCGTATCGCCGATCGCGACGAGGTCGGCGCCAAGACGCTGGCAACGCTGCAAGATCAAGGCGTCAATCTGGTCGCCAACTCACTCGCCCAGTCAATGGATCACATCCTGAATTTTTTCGAAAGGCTGCGCACAGAACTTGCCTACTATGTTGGCTGTTTGAACTTGCACGCTCAGCTCAACCAGCGGGGAACAGCGGTATCCTTTCCAGACCCGAAACCTGCTGGGAGTCGTTGCCTGCACTTCAGCGGATTGTATGACGTCAGCCTGGCGCTAAGTATGCAGCACGACATCGTGGGCAATTCCCTCAATGCTGACGGCAAGAGCCTGATCATTATCACCGGCGCAAATCAGGGCGGCAAGTCAAGTTTCCTGCGAGGGATCGGTCTGGCGCAATTGATGATGCATTGCGGTCTGTTCGTCACCGCTGAGTCCTACGCGGCCGAGCTTTGTAGCGGTCTGTTTACCCACTACAAACGCGAAGAAGACGCCAGCATGATGAGTGGCAAGCTCGACGAGGAATGTGTCCGATTAAATGATATCGTCAACAATATCGCTCCCGGGTCAATGTTGCTTTTCAACGAATCGTTTGCCTCAACCAATGAGCGCGAGGGGGCGGAAATCGCCCGACAGATCGTTGGTGCGTTACTGGAGCGTCACATCAAGGTCGTGTTTGTGACCCACCTGTATGATTTCGCACACGGCTTTTTCGACCGGGGAGCGGACGATACCATTTTCCTACGCGCTGAAAGACGTGCCGATGGAACCCGAACCTTCAAGCTTATTGAGGGCCGCCCGTTAGAGACCAGCTACGGCGAAGACTTGTACAAACAGATATTTCCATCCGAAGCCAAGAAACTGGGAACAGATGGCCATCCCGCAGACAATCGGTTTCCTGATACTCGTTGATCTCGAAAAACCGGCGCATCTCCCGCATCACTATCCACCATATAGCGATTTGGCACGATTTGCTCAGGGCCCCCGCCGCTGACCGGCAATCGATGAAACTCGACCAGTCAGACCATGAGAAAATTCCACCTCTGGCTGCAGCTCATTTGCAGGAGGGGTTACCTTAACTTGTTGCTTAAGAACAGAGCTCACACACCCAGATACTGCATAACCTCCTTGCTACCACGCAGCTTATCGGCCGTACCCTGGTGACGAATTTGCCCCTTGTCGAGAATATAAGCGCGCTGGGCGAGGTCCAAGGCAAACAAGGCATTCTGCTCGCATATCAACATGCCCAGGCCTTCATCCTGTAGCTGTTTGAGCCACATGAACAAGTCCCCCACGATGGCCGGGGCTAATCCCTCGGTAAGTTCATCGAGTAATAGAAACCGTGGATTTGCAACCAGCGCGCGCCCCAGCTTCAACATCTGCTGCTCCCCTCCGCTGAGAAAGCCGGCCCGGCGTGAATCGAGCTTGGCCAGCTTGGGAAAGGTGTCGTAAATCCGTCCAATCGTCCAGCCTTCTCCAATCGGTGACTTGCTATGGCTTTGCGCCAGCAACAGATTCTGGCGGACAGTAAGGTTACTAAATATGCGCCGCCCGCTGGGTACTAACGCCAACCCGGCACGAGCAATGCGATGAGTGGCCTGACGAGTAATATCCTGCTGGTCAAAAATAATGACGCCCTTCCGGGCCGGGGTCAGACCCATGATGGTACGCAGGGTGGTGGTCTTGCCGACACCATTGCGTCCCAACAAGGCGACGGTTTCACCCGCTTCAACCTCCAGACTCACCCCCTGCAAGATATGGCTGCGCCCGTAGAAACTGTGAATGTCCTGCAGTGAGAGCATCAGACGTACTTCTCCCCGAGGTAGACACGCACCACCATCTCGTTACCCCGCACCGCGCCGGGCTCATCGTCCACGATTACCCGTCCTTGGTGCAGTACGATCACCCGATCAGAAATATTGAATACGACATCCATGTCATGCTCACAAAACAACACCGTCAAGCCATGCGAGCGTGCCAGTTTGCACACCAGCTCAACCATGTGTTCCGTCTCCCATGGAGACATACCCGCAGTCGGCTCATCAAGCAGGAGCAGGTGCGGCTGGATCGCTAATGCCAAAGTGACCTCCAAGGTACGCTGGTCACCGTGGGATAAAGACATAGCCGGGGCATCGCGAACATGGGTGAGTCCCACCGCCTCAATCAATTCTGCGGCTTCGGTGCGAGCAGTACGGCGCCGTGAGAAAAGCAGGCTGCCACTCAAGCGTTTCTGGGCATTGACGGCGCATTCAATAGATTCCAGCACCGTCAATCGCGGAAACACACTCGTTATCTGGAAAGCCCGGGCAATCCCTCGCTGGGACAACCAGTTGGGGCGTCGACCGGTGATGTCGACACCGTCAAATACAATCTTCCCGGCACTGGGGCGGAGATAACCTGTCAGCAGGTTAAACATCGTCGTTTTTCCCGCACCATTGGGGCCGATGACACCGTTTATCGTCCCGCGCTCAATGGCGAACGAAATGTCATCCACTGCGTGAAAACCACCAAAAACCTTGGTGAGATGGGTGACTTCGAGGAAAGTCACCGTTTGCTTCCTGGTCTGTTGTTTCGAAATGCAAACACCCGCTTGAGTCGCGAGTGCATCTTTTCCCGAACCTCCCCTCGGTGCCGACTATCCAGAAGTCCCAGCAAACCATCGGGAGCAAAAAGCACAATCACCAGTAGTATGAGCCCTAACACCAGCTCCCAAACGTGGGTGTACTCGATTAGAAAGTTATGGGCAAACTGGAATATCACCGCCCCCACCAGCGGCCCCAGAAAAAACCCAATGCCACCTATCATAATCATCAATATCGGCTCACCGGATTTGATCCAGTCAAGCAAGGCCGGGTAGGCTGATTGGTCATGAACAACAAAAAGAGCACCGGCCAGTGCCGAGAATGCCCCGGCAATCACGAAAGCGTAGAGTTGATGCCGATAGACATTAATACCTATGGCCTCAGCCTTTTTACGGTTTTCCCGGATGGCCTGCAAGGTCAGCCCAAAGGGCGAGATGGTTACCAGCCAGAGTAGGAATATGGCGATAACACTTACCCCAAGGATAAACCAATATCCATGTTGCGGTGCGGTTAGAATTCTGGGAACCATTGCTCCGAACACCCCGTTCGAGCCCTCGGTAAAGTGGTACCACTGGTGGGCAATGGTGAAGAACAACTGCGAGAAAGCAAGTGTAAGCAAGGCAAAATAGAGCTGCCGGGCACGCAGAGCGAGCATGCCAACCAGCAGTGCGGTCACCGCCCCGAAAACCGGGGCGAGTAAAAACAGAATCCAGAACGGTATCTTGTAGTGAAGCCAACCGAGCGCTACAACATAGGCACCGAGACCGTAGAAAGATGCCTGACCGAAAGAAACCAGCCCACCGTAGCCAATTAGCAGATTGGTCGCTACGGCAAACAGACCCAGCTCAAACACCCCCTGAAAGAAAAAGAGCCAGCGCGGCGAAAGGACAAATCCCAGTATGGCAAACACCACCAAGGCACTGGCTAAACTTAGTGGAACGGCTCCATGGGTGAAAATTTTACCCCGACCGTCCATCATTGCTCCGGCACTCCCAGCAGACCCGAAGGACGAATCGCCAGCACCAGAATCATCGCCACATAAATGAATGCCGATTCAAACTGGGGTGCCCAGAGTACGCCTGCTGCTTGGGACAAACCGATGATAATCGCACCGATTGCCGCCCCGGCAACCGAGCCGAGCCCACCGATAACCGCCACAATGAATGCCGATACAAGTATCTGGGCACCCAAGCCGGTGGTGACCGATTGCGTGGGACCGACAATAGCTCCGGCGAGACCGGCGAGGAAGGTTCCAAGCGTGAAAACCCCCGTAAACAGGCCACGGACATTGGTTCCCATCGCGGCCAACATTTCCGGATCTTCGACCGCCGCCCGGATGCGCCAGCCCAGGGGAGTGCGTTGCAACAGCCACCACATAAACAGTCCAACGGCGACTGCAATCAACATAATGAATCCGTTATAGACGGGTAATGTTGCCCCCAGCACCGTGAGATGCCCCTGCAACATAGGCGGGATAGAGATGGACCGATACTGTCCACCCCAGAACAGAAGACTTACACCGGTAAAAATGTAGAACAACGCAAACGTCGCCAGCAATTGCAAGAGGTGTTCCCGGCCATAGAGAGGCCGCAACACCAGATATTCAGTCAATGCCCCCAACGCGGCGACCACCAGAGGGGCAACAATCAGCGCCGTCCAGAATAGTGCCGTAGCATGGGCGCTACTCGTCAGTGCTGTACCGACCAGGGACGAGACAATAAACGCCCCGTACATATAAAAACTACCATGGGCGACATTGATAATACGTAGACCACCAAAGATCATCGTCAACCCGGCGGCCACCAGAAAAAGTAGGGCCGCCGTGGTGAGCCCGCTGAACAACTGGGTCAGACCGTACATACTGTCATCACTCCCGTGTTCAGCGAGCCGTACATTCCTCGTATCGGTCAGTGAGGCTGCATCGCAAGAGTTTGCGCACAGGTCATCATGATCTTCTTCGGATTAGGTGCATAGACGTGATCCATCACCCGGAAGCCATACTTGGGATTGATCTTTTGCGACAACGTCCCGACGTATTCGCGCACGTCTCCCTGATGGTCACAAGCACGTAGGTAAATAGGGCCGCGAATAGTCTTTACAGTGGCGCCACTCAGTGCCGCCGAAACCTTGTTGCCAGCCAACGAGTGCGCCTTTTCCACCCCCTGGCTCCAAGTCTGAACGGCGGTGTAACCCATGACCGCCCAGGAACTTGGCCACTCGCCATATTTGTTGTGATAAGCCGTGGAGAAAAGGCTCATACCCGGGGTGTGAATAGCGTAGAACGGTGCTCTGTTGGCAGCAATTACGCCAACCGGGGCATCCTTACCCAGTGCTTTCAGAGCTCCCATCGTAAACAATGCGTAAAAATTATTATGTATTTTCTTGAAAAAGTCGAAGCCCTTCGCCTGCTTCGTGAAGGTGATCAAATCACCCCCATAGAGTCCTGAGAACACCGCGTCAGGGTGCTTGGAGAGGATTGCGGGGATGTAGTTTGTGTAGTCACTCTCACCCAACTTGGGCCATTGCTGACCAACGATGTTGATGTTGGCTCCGTACTTTTTCATCCCAGCCAGAAACTGTTTGACTGTGCTGCGACCAAAGCTGTAGTTCGGGCTGATGGTATCGTACCTACTCCAGCCTTTCTTGATCATGTATGCCGCCACCGCGTGCGGTTCCATATAAGTATTGGGAACCACCTGGAACGCGTACTTAGTAAAATGTTTGGTGGTCAGATCCACATCATTGGATATGAAAAAGAAGATCGGTACGTGATATTGCGCTGCAATGCCTTCCTCGGCTGCGGCCACCGAACTGCTCACGGGTCCGAAAATAGCTGCGACATTGTCTTCCAGAATAAAGTTGCGGACATTCGTGACGCCTGTGGCGGGGCTCAATTGGTCATCCACACTGACCAGCTTGACCTGTTTGCCCAGCAAGCCCCCTTTGGCATTCAACTCCGCAATGGCCAGTTCTATGCCTTTCTTGCCACTTTGGCCCAACGATGCAGCGGCCCCGGACAAGGAGGTCGAAAGCCCCACCTTGACAACTCCCGAATAGGAAGCAGCCCAAGCGCCACTCATAAACAGAGCGAGCCCCAAGCTCGCGATCAGGGAAATGCCTATCTTGCAACGATACGAGATATTCATGGGTCACCACCTACGGTTGATAAAGTTGGTGTATGTACCTTTGAGCTTAACTAAGCCTGAATTGGATTGTAGCTGATAACATGGTTCCGTAAAGTAGCCCCCCCATCAAGACAAAAAAACCGTCCCGAGCGGGCCGAGTGCAAGGAGTCGTGAAATGAGCGCACGACACCGCAATCAGTATGCGCAGTAGGTCTCTCGAACTTCCCTAAAGTATCGGGGTCAGCGGGGGCCGATGCCGTAAACGCACTGATCCGGCAACCATGTCACCGTAGCGACCCATGGGGATTGCTTGCAGGATCCCGTTGTTATGTCAACCGGCAACTCTGTATAGGTGATATGGGAAAATTCATAAAAAATGGGCCAATGATTTTAACTCATTGACCCATCGGTATTTATAATGGTGCGCCCGGAGAGATTCGAACTCCCGACCCCCAAGTTCGTAGCCTGGTACTCTATCCAACTGAGCTACGGGCGCACAGCCCGCGGGAAGGCAACGGCACAACCGGCGGGAGCCCGTAATTATTGCGGTACGCAGTAGTAGCGTCAAGTATTTTCATCCTGCCTGGCAACATTGAAGTGAAACCCTCGTACTACCCGGATCTCACCGGTTACGGAAACGTCCCCAAGTGCTAGTGGATCACCCTGGCGATCTTCCAACAGGCACATTCCGGGCTGCGCAGCTTCGGGTGCACGGACCTTTCTACCGGCACGAATCGCCATGCTCTGTGCCGGTGCAAGCACCCATCGCGGCCAATGTGCCAGCCCCTCGCGAATGGGCAAAAGGCAAGCTGTAAGCGCTTGCGGACCTTGCTCAGCACAGGCCTCAAGAGCTTCCAGAGTGTACATACGCGGCTGGTCAAAAGGCTCGACCCAGATCCGCCGCAAGGCACTAAGATGAGCCCCACAACCGAGACGCTGGCCAATATCACGGGCTAGCGAGCGAATGTAGGTACCGGACCCACATTCGATGTGTAAGCGTAATCGATGCTCTTCGATAGCTACCAGATCGAGTCGATGGATCTCAACTTCACGTGCGGCAACTTTGACTTGCTCACCCCGTCGAGCCTTGCGGTAAAGGGGCTCACCGCCCTGTTTCAATGCCGAGTAGATGGGTGGAACCTGTTGGATACGACCGGTAAATTCTTGCAGCAACACTTCGATGTGGCCCACCTCCAATCGTGGAACCAGCTGCTCATCTATAACTTCACCTTCACCATCATCTGTGCTCGTGGTTTGCCCGAGGCAACATTCTGCGAGATAGGCTTTGCTTGATCCAAGCAGGTAACCGGCGATTTTAGTCGCCTCGCCAAAGCACAGCGGTAACAGTCCAGTAGCTAAAGGGTCCAGACTGCCGGTGTGTCCTGCGCGACGGGCCCCAAATAACCAACGGACTTGTTGCAGAGCGCGGTTCGAACTCAGGCCAAGCGGCTTGTCGAGCAACAGCAGCCCATGCACATCACGCATTACCCGTGCTTTCCTGGTCATACTCCTGAACTTCGCGCTGTCATTGCAGATAACAGAAAAATTCAGCTTGGATTCTGTGGATCTTCACGCAACAGTTTATCGATTCGCTCGCCGCGATCCAGTGACTCATCGTAATGGAAGCGTAGCTCGGGCACCCGGCGCAGATACCGCAGCTGCTGCGATAGCTGATGCCGAAACTCTGGAGCCATATGGTTTAGTGCGTCAATCGCCGCATGCGACTGACCTGGTAGCAAGGCAACCACCCAGACCTTGGCAAAATCGAGATCCCGAGTGACTTCCACATCGGTAACGCTCACCGACGGCAGCGCATGATCACGCACCGCTGCATGCACCAGGACACCCAGCTCGCGTCGCAGCAAGGCCCCTACCCTATCTCTACGTTGATATCCATGAGTCGGCATATTCAGGACTCCACCAGCAACCTGCTGGATGATGGATGTATTGCTTGCACCGGCGCAGACAGTAATCCGAATTTCCGCGCAAAACCGTTAAAGGCAACCATAACTCACCTTAAATTCATAAAAACCTGACCTGCCCCGTATCCTTGCTACCAGACTCTATGGTACGACAAGTTGTCAGAAAACCGACAAGGCAATGAATAAGCGCATCGTTCAAAGTGAGCGTGCTACCTCGGTCCGTTCGAAACATTCAATCTTGTCGCCAGGGCGAACATCATTGTATTGCTTGACGGCAACCCCGCACTCCATGTTGCTGCGTACTTCAACAACCAATTCTTTGAAACGCCGCAACGATTCGAGTTCACCCTCAAAAATAACCGTGTTGTCGCGTAGGACCCGAATGGGCTTGTGACGTTTGATGATGCCCTCGACGACCATGCAGCCAGCCACGGAGCCGAACTTGGAGCTTCGGAACACATCCCGAACCTCGGCAGTACCGATAATTTCTTCGCGAATCTCCATGCTTAATAGACCCGAAGCGGCCTGGGTCACCTGGTCAATTACTTCATAGATAATCGAGAAATACCGAACATCCAGGCCATTGGCGTCGATAACCTTGCGAGCGCTGGCATCAGCACGAACATTGAAACCTATCACCAACGCATTGGTTGCGACGGCGAGAGTCGCATCGGATTCGGTGATACCACCGACCCCGGATGCAATGACGTTTACCTTGACCTGCTCATTGCCGATACTGCCAAGCGCCTCACGCAAGGCCTCGACCGATCCTTGTACGCCGGCTTTAATCAGGATATTGAGTACCTGCTGGCCTTCACCCTGGCCCATCCTGGCCATGATGTCTTCGAGACGGTTAGCCTGGCGGACCAAACGGCTCTCACGACGTGCAGTATCCCGTTCAGATGCTACATTCTTGGCCAGACGTTCATCGGCCACGACCACAAAATCGTCCCCAGCTTCGGGAACCCCGGACAGACCGAGAACCTGCACGGGAATTGAAGGACCGGCTTCTACAATCTGCTTACCAGCAGCGTCGAACAAGGCCCGTACCCGGCCAAACTCGATTCCGCAGACCATGAAATCCCCTTTCTTCAACAAGCCCCGTTGCACCAGTATTGTGGCAACCGGACCACGGCCCTTATCCAGACTGGACTCGACGACGGTGCCGCTGGCATGAGCCTCGACCACCGCCTTGAGCTCCATAAGCTCCGCCTGCATTGAAATTGCGCCGAGCAGGTCATCAATACCTTCACCCGTCTTGGCCGATACCGGAATGAACTGCACATCGCCACCCCAGTCCTCAGGTACAACCTCCTGCTGCACAAGTCCCTGTTTGACGTTATCCATATTGGCTTCAGGCTTGTCGATCTTGTTGACTGCCACCACCAAGGGAACGTCTGCAGCACGGGCATGCTGGATGGCCTCAATAGTCTGGGGTTTGACTCCATCATCGGCTGCGACCACCAGCACTACGATATCGGTCACTTTGGCTCCCCGAGCCCGCATTGAAGAAAAGGCCGCATGGCCGGGGGTATCCAGAAAAGTAATCACACCCTTGCTGGTTTCTACATAATAAGCGCCGATATGTTGCGTAATCCCGCCGCTCTCTCCGGCGGTAACCCGGGTCTGACGGATATGGTCCAGCAGTGAGGTCTTGCCGTGATCGACATGGCCCATGATGGTCACCACAGGGGGGCGGGACTGTTCTTCCCCACTCCCCAGATCAATACGGTCAACCAATTTCTGCTCCATAGTTTCTTCGTTACCATGGATCGGTTTATGACCCATTTCCTGAACCACCAAAACCGCAGTGTCGTGGTCGACGACCTCATTGATGGTGGCCATGACCCCCATTTTGAACAAGGCCTTGACCACGTCAGCACCTTTGATAGCCATCTTCTGGGCCAGTTCAGATACTGCGATAGCCTCACCAATACGGACTTCGCGGACCACGGGAACAATCGGCTTGGAGAAACCATGCTGTGCGCTAAGCTTGTCCAGATCAGCCGAACGCCGACCTTTCTTGCGACCGGCACCACGGCGAGCCCGCTCTTCAGCGGTCAGATGGAGTTGGCCGGTTGCAAACCGCCCAGCAGCCTCCGCCGAACGTCGTGAGCCGCGCTCAGCACCACGGTGATGTCGTGATTTGCTATCCTTCGGAGCCTCACTGGTATTGCCATGCCGGGTATGGCGCTTTTGACTGGGCTGTTTTTCGGCTTGTTTGGCTACTTTCCTGGGACTTTCCCCGACCTCTGGCGGTAACGCTACTGGAACTTGTGGCGTATCCACCACCGGAATATTACTTTCTGCTTCAGCCTGTTTGGCCATTGCCTCGGCCTCAGCGCGACGTTCAACCTCCAGACGTTCTTGTTCGACACGCTCACGTGCTACTTCCTCAGCATGGAGTTTTGCCGCTTCTTCTTCCTGACGTTTACGCACGACTGCAGCGCGCTCGGCCTCCTCGCGGGCACGTTCGGCGAGTGACTCGTCGAGTTTACGCTGAGCCTTCTCCCGATCCTGATCAAGCTCAGACTCTGCAGTAATCACGCTGCGCTTGACGTAAGTCCTGCGCGCCCGGACCTCGACAGCAACTGTCTTGGTCGCTCCAGCACGTCCCGGTCCCGTCCCCGCTGAAACCTTGAGCTCACTGACCTTGCGACGCTTCAGGGTTACTTGGCGCGGTGCGGTTTCATCGACAGAACCGACACTGCCCTTGCCGTGAGTACGACGCAGAAAACCCAGCAACTTCAACTTCTCGGTACTGCTGACAACCTGGTCCGGGCTATCGAATTTCATGCCGGCCTCGGCCAGCTGTTCCAACAACTTGTCCGCAGGCAGGTTGAGTAACGTGGACAATTGATTGATGGTCACATCCGACATCGTGGTACTTCTCCGCATTCCCGTCCCGACGCATAAAGAAAACGCGTCAATTTTGCGCCCTATGCGCCTCAGCCAATCTTGGCGGCCGCCTGTTCGAGTTCGGCGATCATTGGCGCGCGCGCAGCCATAATCAGAGCTGCGGCGCGTTCTTCATCCATATCCTCGATATCGATCAGGTCGTCGACAGCAAGGTCGGCAAGATTCTCGACGGTGGTAACTTCTCTTTCGGCAAGTATGTAAGCCAATTGATCGTCCATACCATCCATTTGCAGAAGTTCATCGGAAGGCTTGTGTTCCTCGATCGTCTCTTCTGCAGCCAATGCTTCGGTAAGCAGTGCATCACGGGCTCGGGCACGCAGTTCCTCGACGATATCCTCATCGAAACCTTCAACCGCAAGCAGCTCAGCACTGGGCACATAGGCAATTTCCTCAACGGTAGAAAAGCCCTCCTGAACCAGAATCTGAGAGATTTCCGCATCCACTTCCAGACGTTGCATGAACAACTCGAGTGCTGCCTTCTGTTCAATTTCAGTCTTCGCCTGCACATCAGCTTGGGTCATCACATTGAGTTGCCAGACAGCCAGTTTGCTGGCCAGCCGGACATTCTGACCGCCACGGCCAATGGCCTTGGATAGTTCCGCTTCGGGTACGGCAATATCCATGGATTTGCGCTCTTCATCCACAACAATGGATTCGACCTGCGCCGGAGCCATGGCATTGATCACGAACTGCGCCGGATTCTCATTCCACAGCACAATGTCCACCCGTTCACCATTAAGTTCATTGGCAACGGCCTGCACCCGCGAACCCCGCATACCGATGCAGGCACCAATGGGGTCGGTACGCTTATCGTGGGCTAACACGGCAATTTTGGCACGGTCGCCCGGATCCCGAGCGCAGGCCTTGATTTCAACCAGTCCCTGCCCAACCTCCGGCACTTCCAGGTTGAACAGGGCAATCATGAACTCGGGTGCCGTCCGGGAGATAAACAATTGCGGCCCCCGAGTCTCGGCACGTACCTCTTCCAAATACCCGCGCAGACGATCACCCACCCTCACCGTTTCTCTGGGAATCGCATGTTCGCGAGGAATGAAGGCTTCCACATTGCCACCAAGATCGAGAAAAATGTTGCCGCGTTCGACACGTTTGACTGTCCCGGTCACCAACTCACCGATGCGGTCCTGATAGGCCTCTACGACTAATGCCCGCTCCGCTTCACGCACCCTTTGTACAATGACCTGCTTGGCGGCCTGGGCGGCAATACGACCGAAGGCGGCATTTTCAATGCGCTCCTCGATATATTCACCAACCTGGGCATCCTCCCGTTCATCGACCGCATCCATCAATCGCAGTTGTCTCTCTGGCGATTCCATAACGATATCGTCGGCAACAATCTCCCAGCAGCGGTAAGTTTCATACTCGCCGCTGCTGCGATCAACGCTGACGCGAATCGTTACGTCCTGATCGTGATAACGCTTTTTTGCTGCTGATGCCAACGCTGCCTCGAGCGTTTCAAAAATCACAGCACGGTCAACGCCTTTTTCATTGGCAACCGCATCAACAACCAGCATCAATTCTTTACTCATTACCGTCACTCCTCCGAATACCTCAGGCACTCGGCTACTTGATTTTTGCACTTTTGGCACGCGGTACTTTACCCGAACCCTGCCCACGCCCACCTTTTGGTGAAGGTTGGTAACCCAGAGCATCCCAATCAGGTATCAGGTGGGCATGCTCGATCATGTTGGCTTCAACTTCGAATGGCTTGCCGTCAACATCGAAACGAATGCGTTCACCCTCCACCTCGATGATATTCCCACGCAACCGACGACGACCTTGTACAGGAAACTTGAGGGTAACCTTGGCCTCATTGCCAATAAACCGGCTGAAATGAGCCACCTCGAATAGCGGCCGATCTAACCCGGGCGAGGAAACTTCCAGAGCATAAGTACTCGATATCGGGTCTTCTACATCCAGCAATGCCGAAATCTCTCGGCTGGCACGCTCGCAATCTTCCAGGGTAACTTCCTGGTCGGCGACTTCAATATAGACACGCAACACCCCACCTCGCCCCTGCGGCGACCAATCAACCCCCAGACACTCAATGTTCATGTCATTAAGAGTAGGAGTAATACTATGTTTGAGTGCCAACGTATCCAATGTTCCTTCCACGCAAATAAAAAAAGGGCGATGCCGCCCTGTCCATGTAGCCCCGTGAGCGATTCAACAGCCACGACACCCTCACCATACGGCGATATCGGCTAATAAAAAAGCCTCACGAGGAGGCTTTCTTGTTCAGAAAGTCTGGTAGCGGGGGTAGGATTCGAACCTACGACCTTCGGGTTATGAGCCCGACGAGCTGCCAGACTGCTCCACCCCGCACCGGAGTTGGGCATTGTACTTGCGAGCCATGGCACTACGCAACTACATAATACCAAGATAATACTAAGCGCTTGTATCGCAGTGAAATCTCCGCGTCCAGCGTCCAGAGATTCCGGTCGCCCGCGTTCATCAAGTCCCAC